>NZ_CALPCF010000002.1:0-292450 GCF_943192965.1 Senimuribacter intestinalis | reverse complement strand
CATAGCTTTTTACATCCTCCACTCTTGCGTACCTGACATTTACTTAGGCAAACTGGAATTCACCTTGGCAATTGACCCGATTATATTCTTCATTAACTGTCAAGTAGCCATTATAATATCCTATTTTAATTTGTTCTATCGAGGTATGATCTGTATCGACAGTCATAGTGGTTTCAGGTGAACGCTCAAAAATACGAAGTTCCGTCCCGATTTGTGAAGAAAACAACATAACCTTCTCGAACTCTGTCTTTTCTGCCGCCTGCAAAATATACCCTTCCGGAATATAGGTAGGGTACCAATAATCTTTCCAGTCCCCTATCAAATCATCTTCATCTTGCGAAAGCAGCGTAGCTGATCCATCTTCTTTATTAGAAAAAACTTGGAGGATTTTCACTCTGAATGCATCAGATGTTTCCAGCGTAATCGCAGATAGTGTCACAAAACACACCATAATCATCGCTGCGATGTGTAAATAACTTTTTCTGCGATGCTTACTTTTCTTCTTTGCTTGCTTTTCGTCATATTCCCTAGCAAAAGACAGAACCTTTGGGTCCGGCTCAAGATTCATAATGCCGACAAGTTCACCATCTTTTTCAAAATACATATCCTCAGGTAAATCAAATTTTTCTTTCATACCTTTTCCCCATATTTTATCAATTTTATTTATATACAAAGATCTAATCTATCAGCTTTCTTAGTTTTAGCAACACTCTGCACTGTCGCATCTTAACTGCGCTTTGATTAATCCCCATCACTTTTCCAGTTTCTTTAATACTAAGCTCCTGATCAAATCTTAACTCAAGAAGCAACCTTTCATCCTCAGATAACTGCGCCCTTGCTTTCTCTAAGGCATTTAAATTCTCTTTAAGAAGAAAATCGTCTTCTGTAGTATGTGAAATATTGAAGATCTCAGAAGCCTTCTCAAGTATCCTATTTTCTCGATCCTTTTTTCTATACTGCTCACAGATTTCATTTTTCACCATAGCTCTTATATAATTATGTAGTTGTAGAATTTCCTGGTCGAGATATTTCTCCGGTCTTTCAGAGATCTTTGTCCAAATAATTGCAGAAACTTCTTCTGCAACATCCCAATCTTGCGTGCAGTCTCGAATGAAAATATATACTAACCGATATGTCGATAAATACATTTCTTCAAACGTTTCATATTTTTTCTTGTCCTCTTCCATAACTAGATTCTCCTATATGATACCTTATCACAACTTAATGTAGAAAAATTTTTTATACAAGACTGCTTCGCAAAATTCATACCATAAAATGCAACCATCTCGCTTTCCATTATATTGCCTATTTTCAGTCAAATCGGTCATCATAATGAATGCATCCCATTATGGTTGCGCAAGTTTTAATTGAATATATTATCATTTAATCTTATTTCATCTCATTATTATATATAAAATATATTTTCTTTTCATAATTTTATAATTCTAATATAATGGTTGATTCTAGTCTATCCCAATTCGAAGGCTACTCATATATCTGCTATAAAAAATTCCCTTTCTCTAATGGATTTGCATAAATACAGCTATCAATACGCTGCCTATACCAATTAAAAATCCCTTGATGATTCGTTTCGCTGAATAACTGTATATTCTCTCTGGTTTGTTCCGGTCATAACGAACGGTAATCGGTGTACCTATCTTGGATGTCAAAGGAACTTGTATGCGATTTTTAGATACAATGTTTCTGTCATTAACCCGATACGAAATCTCTGCCAATTTTGCATTACGCCAGTTTTCATTTGTCGGATTTGTTGATTTTATGGAAACAATCGTTCCATTCGTTTTCATTGTCTTTCCATGTTTTATTGCAAAAAGAATACAGTTGAATAAGGCAAAGGAAAACGATACGCCCGCTATTATATACAGGACTATTACATCTCGTTCCATATGAAAACCTCCTATGTCAAATCACTGTTTTCAAAAAACCGAATTGACAGAATGGCTGATATTGAAAAGGTGACAAGACTGATGATAACGCTTAAAATTGCTATTGTTGTTGTAGAGATAGTGTCTAAAAAGCTAAATCTTACCGCATTTTCTGGTTTAAACAGAAAGGCAAATAAAACAGGGGATGCCATAATAATTATGACAAATACAAATTTTGTCTTTTCGTATCCCAACTTGTACAGGGCAGGAAAATAGAACGATAATGGTATCGTGATTACTAAAAAAGCAATAGCCGCCATTCTTATATCAAATGTTCCTAATTTCGAGAAAATGATTGTGTCAATCCCAAAAACCAAACAGCAGACCGCATAAATAATCAAACAAAAACAGTATTTTGAAAGCACAATCATTTTACGGAGATAGGGCAATGCACAAAGCAGGGTAGTTGCTTTTGGATACTGGTATTCCTTTAAAGAAACATACTGAGTCAACATGAAAACGCTAAAAATAACAGTAAGTGTAAATCCCATTGCCCCCGCCGCTTCTGGCATCCGCCAAAGCATAACGGGCGGAATCAGAAATGACACGATAAGCATGATGCCTACATATTTCTTCACAATCAGAAATTCTTTTTTCACTAAGCTAATGAACATCCTTTTTTCTCCTTTCCACATTGGCAACCATGATGTCCTCGATTGTCGGTCTTTCTGTAAGAACATCCTGCATATGCTCCATAACATCAGAACCCTGTTTTGTGATTCCCGTAAAGCCAAACGCACTTTCCTCAATGTTCAAAAAATACCTTCTTGTATCCGTATTCAGTTTTTCAGTGCTGCCCTTTATGATTCGGTAACTGTCAAGCAACTGGTCTTTTTCCTCTTGAAAAACAATCTCACCGCCATCAATCATAATCAGCATATCTGCAATCTTTTCCAAATCGGAAGTAATATGTGTAGAGAAAAATACGCCCTTTCCACCTTTGCCCATATAGTCCTTTAATATATTTAAAAGCTGGCCTCGGACTAATGGGTCAAGACCGCTTGTTGGCTCGTCCATGATAAGCAGTTCCGCTTTATGGGAGAGTGCCAGAGCTAAAGCGTATTTCATCCGCATTCCTTTTGACAGGGTATGGATTTTCTGTTTCGGATTCAATGAAAACTGTTCCATGTAATCTATAAAGTCCTGTTCGCACCAATTCCTGTAAGCAGGGGCAATTACATTTTTCATTTCTGAGAGCGTTAATTCATCATAAAAGCATCCCTCATCAAGCACAATGCCAATGCGGTCTTTTATTTTACTTTCATTCCCATCCATATCCATGCCAAAAAAGTTTATATTTCCAGACACTTTGTTTGTAAGCCCTAAGATACTTCGGAGAGTTGTCGTTTTTCCTGCTCCATTGATTCCGACAAATCCCGTGATGCAGCCCTCTGGCAAATAAAAGGAGATGTCTTTCAAGGCAAAATTACCATACCTTTTACTTAATCCAGATACTTCTAAAATGTTATCCATTTAGTTTTCCTCCTCGTATAAAATGTCCATCATGGCATTTAATTCATCTTTACTAATGCCCAAAGATTTCGCTGTCTGAATCATATCAAGCATTTTTTTCTCCACAAGCCGCCGCTTGGAATCCCGCAATAATTCAATATTGCTTGTAGAAACAAAAGTGCCGATACCGACTTGGCTTGTTACAAATCCCTCTTGTTCCAATTCATCATAGACTCTCCGTATTGTTAAGACGCTGACCTTTAAATCATTTGCAAAGGCACGAATAGAGGGAAGTGCGTCGCCCTCTACTAATTCTTCTTTTAAAATAGCGTCTTTTATCTGGTCTTTGATTTGTTGGTAAAGAGGAACTTCTGATGTGTTAGATATCACAATCTTCAAATATCCTGCCTCCTTCAGTGTGATGTTTATACATACACATTATATACAAATAGCACTTTCAAGTCAATACCCTTTCACTTTTTCTAAGAGATACCTATATATCTCTCGAAAAAAAGACAGAGCTTTTACACTCTGTCTTTTTATCTGCTTATACAAAGATAATTTCCCCATTCACAATCTCCTTCGCACAAGCTCTTATGTTGTTGGGTCGCTCTGTCCATTCTAAGGCATTTTCTTCCTTTAAGCATTCCCTTCCTTGTGCCTGTTTCATGCTTCCTATGAGCCTTTCAAATCGTCCCTGTGCCTGCCATCGGAATAGTCGAGGACACGCCAAAACTGGAAAGCTCTACAAGAATCATAACTGTACCATCTTTTATTATGGACATGCTTGCCGAACTGCAGGAACTACAAAAAAGAAGCATGCGTATCATACAGGGAGATTAGAAAGATAATAGCTATGTCTTTACAACTGCTGAGGGCACCCCACAATATCCCAAGAACACTTATGGCTGGTTTAAGGCACCCATATGTCAAGCCCACGACAAAAATAATTAAAAACAGCAATTGCAAACATATTTCTTTATGCTTACAATTGCTGTTCATACCCTCATGGAAATAGGTGACAAATAAAGCTAATACAAAATCTTCACGACTGAATTATACTGATGATCTTTTGAAGTTCCTCGTAAATTATCTCTTCTGCAATGAAGCCTTCTGTTTGGCTGGTTTCTTTGTTTCTTCTCATTGCAATAAGAAAGGCAACAACATCCTTCTTGGTTTCTTTTGAAAGAATCAAAAATTCATGAGTTGTTACAAATACATTCATACGCGAATAGGCGTACTCTACATCAATAAATTCACTGAGAGTTGGCTGATAAATAATTCCTGCTCTGCAACCCACCTTTCTGCTTGCGTCAGATTAGGCAAAATTATTTTTTATCTTCCAACCCTTGTAATTCTTCTATACTTTCAAGAAAATGACATTCCACCGGAGAAAGGATATCCTCCTGCTTTTTCCGATATTTCTCGTATTCTCCATGCGCCTTTTCAAGAGCCTGTTTATGTGTAACTCTTCCTTTTGTAGTTAAAATATCCCTTCTTGTCATTTTCAGATAGTCGTCAATTGTTTCCAGCCAGTCTTTCATATACATTGGTTCTTGATTCAAGGCATGGACTTCCGCAATATCTAAATACGCCATAACGATTTTATTTAACGCATCTATTTCTTTTTCGTTTAAATAATTCTTTGCAACCTCTACATCAGAACGTTTAATCTCCTTTCCAGCCCATGCTGTTAATCCCATATTGTCTTTGTCCGCATCTGCCCGTTGATAAATTACTTCTGCTGCTGTTTGCTTATGAGCTGCCCAGTGCATTTTATTTTGTACTTGTTTAAAAAATATAATTGAATTCTCTGCTTTCGGATTGTAATCAATACTGGTTGCATATATTTCCAATACTTTTCTCCAAAATACTTTTTCGGAAGAGCGAATATCACGGATGCGAGCTAACAATTCATCAAAATAGTTTCCGCCTCCGAGATTCTTAAGTCGATTATCATCTAATGCGAATCCTTTTTTCATATATTCCTTCAAAATAGAAGTAGCCCATATTCTAAACTGTGTTCCTCTCAGGGATTTTACCCGATAACCAACGGAAATAATAACATCTAAATTATAGAAATCTACCTGATAGGTCTTACCGTCAGAAGCAGTGTAGGCAAATTTTGCCCAAACTGCTTCTTTTGCCAATTCTCCTTCTTTAAAAATATTTCTTACATGTTTTCCAATTACACTTTTATCTCGTTGAAATAATTCGGCCATTTGATCTATGGAGAGCCAAACTGTGTCATGGTCAAATGTAACTTCTATTTTTGTGACTCCATCTTCTGTCGTGTACATGATGATATTTGATTGCGTCATTATATCCTCCGAATATTAGATATTTATAGATGCCTGAAGTTCAGGAATAAACAGCCGATAACTTAATCTTATTGAATATTCCCTAAAAATGAACATTATTCTTGTATAAAAAGAGATGCAAGAGAAGCATACTCCCAAATACGATTCCTCACGTTATCATTTTTTGAATGACGATACTATTCTCGCTTAATACGTGCACATCCATTGATATTGAATTGAACGAACTTCCCAACTGCTTTGCAGCATGGGAAATGCTAGTCACAGGAAAGAGCTTAAGGTAATCATATGCGATCCAAACGTTCTTAGTCAGCAATCGTATATCTTTTAAATGATTTTTTATCTTTGACCATAATAGTTTCATACTGTATCAGCAACTGATCTGATCTTTTTGCAACTTTGCCTATAGCATCTACAAAGAACTTAATCCAACGAATCTATTTTCAGTATATCACTAATATCGAAATAAATGAAGTGCGATTTATGGAGTTTATTTCAAAAAATAAAGAAATAATACAATATAATTTCAAAAGCAAGTTTCATGACTTCGGCACACTCATGCAGCTATATTATCCTCTATTGGCGTACAAATCGTTGATGTGTCCAAATGATTGGGCATAGCAACACAAGAATCACGCAAGAAATATATGAGTATTATTTTAGAAGTTCTGATAAGGGTGTGTCAGATAAATTAGAGCAATTTTATGAAGACATAACAAAATGTAGTCAATAAAAAACCAACGCATAAAAACGTTGGTTTTGCAATGTTTTTGTGGTGGAGATGAGGAGAGTTACACGGCTTGCTCTGCAACCCGCCGTCCTGCGGCTCCCCCTTTCGGTCGCCTTGGACCGTGACCTACTCGCAGGTTCACCGAACCTGCTCCCTTCACGGTCACGCTCTTTCGAGTTCGACTCTCTTTCACTTAGACATGACAAAAGCCTGCCAAAAGGCAGGCTTTGCATGTCTGGTGGAGATGAGGAGAGTCGAACTCCTGTCCGAAAGCATTTCCACAGGACTTTCTCCGAGCGCAGCTGATGATTTAAAGTTCGCGCTTCTGACCGCCCGTCAGCAAGCTGACAGAAGCACTATTCCGTAAGTCCCTTACGATACCGGAAACTCTCGCAAGGTTTTCCTGTATAATCGATGCCAGATCTCCAGCCTACAGGTAAACCGGAGCTGACACGCGCGCTGCGTTAATTAAGCAGCAAATGCGAAATTGTTATTCTTTTTAGCGTTTATATTTAAACGGCCACTTTTAACGTAGACTTGGCGACTACGGCTCGCTGGTCCGGCTTCTACACCCCCGTCGAAACCTTTACACCCCCATAAATGTTTATATGGCTATTTTACAACACTTTCAGTTCGTTTTCAACAGGAATAAATTGTATTATTTTGAAATATTTATGAAAAAAATCTCTCCAGTTCTCTATATTTGTCAAAAGAAAGTTCATCCATGGTCTCTCAGAAGAGCATTTTCAATGCATGAAGCAGTATGTAATTTGGAAAACTGTTCTCCTAAATGCGCATATCTCATCGTAGATTGTATGTTAGCATGTCCAAGCCAAAGCTGAATATCCTTCAATGATACTCTACGATCTGTATCCGCAAGTAAGACGCTGGCACAGCTGTGCCGAAGATCATGGAATCGTATAGGCGGAAAGCCATTCCGTTCCAAATGTCGCTTAAACTCCCCTGAAATATATCCTGGCGTATAAGGCATTCCATTATCTTTCGTAAAAACATACCCGCTATCATAATACTTCTTTGCTACCATAGCCTGCTGTTTCTGTTTCGACTGCTGTCGGAATAGCATTTCCTCTATAGGTTTCAATAACGGAAAAGTTCTATGACTTGCAAGGTTCTTTGTACGATCTTTTGCATCATATATAGTCTTATGTCCCTTCATCTGAACTGCTACAACTACATGACTGATTGTGAGCTGTCTGTTTTTGAAGTCAACTGCCTCCCACATAAGTCCTGATATCTCTGAGCGTCTAAGCCCATAATACAATGCTAGAAAGACTGGAATCTCAATCCTACTGCCAATTACGCTGTCCAACAAAGCAATTGCAGTATCGGCCTCGTAATATGCATTAACGTTCGTAGGAACCTTTAATTTTGGCACGTACTGAACAGGGTTTTGCCATGGAGGAACAACTTGCAGTATTACTGCATATTTGAACATATCATTTAAAATATCCCTCTGGTCCATTGCTGACTTTATTGACAGCTTTTCAGAAAGTAAGTATTCGATATATTCTTGGATTTCTCCACTCCCTATTCCTCTAACCGTATAGTTATGTGTCAGGAAATATGGTCTCATCCACTTACACACACGGTTATAATATCCAGCATAAGTTGATGCTTCTACAACGTACTTTTTATAATTCAACCATCTGACACAAAGCTCCTGCATCTCCATATCATCAGTTACTTTAGAGTTTTCAAAAAAAGCAATGTCAACTTTTCCCTCCTCATTTCTAAGAGGATCAAATTCGTGCCGATACTGTTCCAACAATTTCTCAGCATTGCGCTTATTTCCTTTAACTTTAAGACCTGTTGATTTCCACTTTGATGCAGGCTTGCCATTTTCATCAGTATAAGTTAATACTATATACCAATACCCCTTCTTCTGCTGTAAATGTCCTGCAACCACCTGGCCTCCTTTCCCACGCTCATTTCACAGTATCGCATGTTATAAATTACGAGTCAAGGTAAAGAAACTTACCTGTTTCCAACTTATGCTCAGTATATTCTTCCAAAATATAATTCCAACATATTCTAGTAGCATCGGAATGGCATCCGATCCACATTCACATTCCCTCTATAAGCCTCATAAAGCATCTTCATCCGCACTCTTTCTACTCTTCACAATCAAAGTAAGCTGCCGCCGCTGCCATAAATACTACGGTCATCGGTATTACAATGAATGTAAAAAAAATCCCAAAATAATTCAACTTCTCGGCTCCTTTCATTGTTTCACGCAAAAAACACTTGCAATTAGAAAACAGCCCCTTTATAATTAATTTAAAGAGACTGCTTTGTTTACTTGCTGAAATTGCAGTTCAAACAAGTAAAGTTAGTGGTTATTGGATTTTAAGGTTTACGTTTCCGGTCAAAGTTGCGTAAACCTTTTTCATTTCAGTGCTTCTTTTAAGCGCTTCCCCGCTTTAAACACCGGTACTCTCGTTTCCGGAATTAGAATCTGCTGCCCCGTTTTCGGATTTATCCCCATATGCGCTGATCTCGTCTTTGTCTCAAAGCTGCCAAACCCTATCAGTTGAATTTTGCCTTCATTCTGCAGTTCAGATTCTATCACATTCTGAAAACCTTCTAAAACAGTTCCTACATCTTTCTGCGCCACCCCTGTTCTTTCTGCAATTTCCGTAATTAAATCTTTCTTGTTCATCAATTTACCTCCATAAAAATATAAGTCTGTGCTGGCAGCACATTGCAGGGGGGGATTACCCCCCCCTGTATATCTACTGCCATTACGCAGTAATTTTCATTTTGTTAAACCATATTTGCTCTTCCTGCACCCCTGGTCCGGGCAACAATACTACATTCACACCGCTATCTATTACCTGATACGGACGCTTTGGTCTATGCTGGCTCATTTCATCGCTATTCCCTGCGCTGCAGGCAGTCTTCCAAAGTGGACCCGTGATCATAGGCGGCCAGGTCTTATCTCGTGAGCCTGGCTAATGTGTTGCTCATTGCGATTAGGTGTCTATGCGACTGCTCCCCTCCTTAATGCTGCTATTTTTAACTGGCAAACACTCCAACATCAATAAAATGCAGAAGGATCTTGGCAACTCTATATCGCAAATCGCAGTAAAGTTGGAATATGTAGTTGTCAAGGTACAGAAATTTATAAAATCTCTTATAAAGACTTTATGCTATGAAAAACGCCATCACTATCTATTTCAACAGTTTCAAGCAAATCTGTGCCTGAAGGAACTCCGAAAAATGCCTCCAGACGTCGATATACCTGTAGGCTAGGTGTACGCTGCAGCAGTTCATACGCTTTTATAGTTGTTTTACCTACGCCTACTGCATCGCCCACCTGAGACAAGGTATATCCACGAGCGAGACGTTCTGCCCGCAGCTTTGTCACCTTTATTTTTTCTCTTTTTTTCATGCAACTACCTCACTCTGCTAAATTAAGCAGACTTTTTGTTCAGAGTATGGTAGACTAAAAGTGCATAAAAGAATTGTTGAAATTTCAACAATCAAAAAAAGCGCCAGCTTGAAACAAAAAGTCTACCTTTTGTTTCAAAAAACTTCAAAAAAATTTTAAAGCCATCGCAAAAAAGTAGGCTGTGACACCTGCAACATTGCGGCAGCTTCTCTGGACGTAATTTGATTTGTTTCATATAAAGTCTTGCATTGCGCAAACTCTTCCGGAATCTGCAATTTAGGTCTGCCAAATTTCACACCCCGCTGTTTTGCTGCTGCAATACCCTCTGCCTGTCTTTTTTTAATATACTCCCGTTCTGTCTGCGCAACATAGGACAATATCTGAAGCACCAAATCAGCAATGAAAGTCCCGGTCAAATCTTTCCCCTTTTGTCTCGTATCAAGAAGCGGCATATCAAGCACGACAACATCTACACGTTTTTCTTTTGTAATAAGTCTCCATTGAGCCAATATCTCATCGTAGTTTCGTCCCAAACGGTCAATACTGCCGATTACCAGTATATCTTGCGGCTTCAGACGACGAATCAGTTTCTTGTATCCTGGCCGTTCAAAATCTTTTCCGGATTTACGGTCTACATAAATGTGCTTATCAGAAATGCCAAACTCCTGAAGCACTAATAACTGCCTATCCAGATTTTGATCCTTACTGGATACTCTTGCATAGCCATAGTTCATAAAAAGAACCTCCTTAATATAATTTTTACCTAATTATATCAAAGAGGTTTTCCTTCGTCCCACGGTGGGACGCATATATTTAATTGTAAAACACCTTGGTATACTCCGTTCGCGTATCAGCAATATGGTAAACAAAAACCTCATTCTGAATTCGTCTATATATTGCAATATGCTTCTCACAAATGACCATCCTATAGCCTTGCTCATTCAGCCATTTATCGGGAGTTAATGAGCCAGAGTCAGGAAATGACTCCAGTCTACCGATTACTTTAAGGATGGTTGAAGACACTTTTAAAGCCGTAGATTTTCCAAATTGATAATAGTACCAATCCTCTATACGCTTCAAATCTTCCCAAGCTGTTGGGAGAAGAGTTACTTTACATGTCATTTAATCTTTCCTCCAGCATCGCCTGCGCTTCATTAAGAGAATATGTCTTTGTGCCGCTCAGACGCTCCTGCTCTGCTTGGAGGACTTTCGCTCTCATCTGTAATATTTGTTCTCTTCTCTCGAATGCTTCAATATTCATCAAGACCATATCCCCTTCACCATTCTTCGTAATATAGATTGGCTCATTTGTCTCTTTAGCAATATTTGAAACCGCATTATAATCATTTCTCAGAGTAGTTGACGCTTTAATAATCATGCAGACCACCTCCATATATCATTTTTATGGTATAATTATACCTTTTTTCTGCTTGAATGTAAAGTGATAATCTCAAACTCTGTTTTACTTCTATGTCCCACGGTGGGACAGATGCTTTCAAGAAAATATTTAGGAATTTATTTTTGAAATAATTATCTTATCATCATCAATAGTAACCAAAAAATGTTCTCCAGCTTTTAAGTCTAACGCCTCCCTTATTCTTTGAGGAATCGTTATTTCTCCGTGTTTATTTATTGTTGTCTCATTGGCATATGCTAAGTTGTCTCTTGTACAATCAGGGATTAAGCCTTTATCTAAGGCGCTATATATTGTATTTACTGACCTAATTGAATCAGCCGCAAATTCAGTTTTTCCTTTATTTATTTCATCAATTATCTTTGCAGGACTATATTTCTTTTCCAATATGCACTCCGAAATATATTTACAAAGCGATGGATTTTTCTTTAATATTGGCTTTGGACCTTTCTCTTTAGCCGCTTCTTCATATCTTTTTTGTGCTAATTCTGCATTATACGTACCATCAACTTGCCCTGCTTTAATCTGATTATATATCGTAGAACGATGGCAGCCAAATTCATATGCTATACCCTCTATGCTCATTCCTGATCTGAGCAACTTCTCAAGTCTAACTCGTTGTTCAAATGTGAAGTGTTTATATTTGGTCATATTGCATTTTCCTCATATGTTCTATATAGTTCCTACTTACTCGCCCAACTTTTTAAACAGCGGCACCCTTGTCTGATCACCATGCTGTCGAAAGTATTCTGTTTCCGCAGCAATCAGCCCATCCAGATTAAGATAATTTAGCCATCTGATATAGTCACCTTTATCTTCGTCATACTCGAACACTGCAATCAGCTGCGCTTTCTCCAGCGTCCAGAGCAGATTCTTATCACTTTCTACCCGAATCAGTTCTGGATTATCAACGTGAATGTCATAATCCGCATCTGGTCCAGTCAAAGAATATGGTATCTTTCCAATCCGCTCATCATAAAGGATAATAAATTCATCCGACTCCTCGTCTTCTCCAAGCTCCCCTGCAATTTCTGCTTCCACCTCGGTCGAAGCAATCAGCGCCAGGCACAGTTCCTTTGCAGCGTCCACTCTCATATGCCAATCCGTTTCTGCGGACTGGCTTTCATAGTAGTCAGTGCCACAGAGAATTGCTACCAGATCCCTATAATCATCCGCTTCATACATATTATCATCCATTGCCTTCATCATTTGAAACCGCTTTTCCGGCTCTTTTACCTGAACTTGTCCGTTATGCACTACGCTAAACATCTCGCACCTCCTAAATTTTCATCCCATCCTTAGTGATAAAGCGAATCTCCAGCTCCGACTCTGTAGCCTCCGCAATATCCTCTAAATCCTTAACCTTGAAATTGTCCCTAGATAACTTGTTATACAAATTCTGAGACGATGTGCCCAAACACTTTGCCAAATCCACCACATTCATGTCATTAGCGGCAAGCAGCACTTCTATCTTTTTCTTCATCATCAGTACTATGCTCCGATTATCATTTTGAAATTTCATTTTAACACTTTTTTATTTTAAAATAACACGAATCAGTTTGTTTGTCAATGCCTGCTCCAAGAATTTTTTGCTATGACAGATAATACATGCTGCTTGTCCTCTTTCCGGGAAAAAACTACATCCAAAGTGCGCATAATCGCTTCATCTGACCTCTGATTGTTTTCCTCATACGCATTGATAATATTGGCACGCTTTTTATCCGAGTCCGTTGATACCAGTGATTCCGTGCTACGCAATCTTGACCGTTCCGCGGAAAGAACCATACCAGCTGCGAATTTAACATTAGCCTGAATGACCCCAGGGGTCAGTGTTCCGTTAAAGCCTCGAAATTCTACTGTTTTTTTGGATCCCAGCGGGGAAAAATTAATCATGCGGTATTTCTGCCCAAGTCTTCTGCTGATTCTGGAGAAAAAATCACTGGTATCTCCTTCGCCTGGAAGCCTCATAACAATACCTGTACGATTTAGATCTTCTGAAGATGCGGCATAATGACCTCCCCTGAACACGCCTTGCTCTCCTCCGGATAATCTTTTATAAACCTGCTCAAAACCAGCACCCATTTTAAAAAGGCGCCGCCATCTCTGTTTTTTACCATCCAAAGCTTCGGAAGCGCCTATATGTACATGACCACCAGTTTGAAAATTCACCTGTGCCCCATGTCGTTTTGCCACATCGCAGACCTTTTCAATCGTCCGCCACGTCTCCGGCGTATCCGTAAGGATTGGTGATATCAACTCCCCACCTCGGCTGCCTGAAGTAACACTTCCGTCTCTCTCCAGCGCCCATTTACCCGGAACGCGTCTGCCATGATACCCTGACATAGAATCATTTCCGCAGATACCCATCTGATACAGTTCTGCAGCAATCGCATCACTATCCCCATGGACAAATTCGAGTTCAATACCGAAGGTGATGTCAGATCCATTCAGCACATTCTCATAAGTATACGGCACCGGCTCGCCTTGCAACCGCGCCATATCGCTTTCAAATACATCAGGATGTTCCGTATAGAAAAAATCATCGTCGGTACGCGCTCTTGCCGCATTACGCAGCTCAGCCGCCGTCTCCGCCCTTTGATGCTCTGACAAAACCTGTCCGTTGGACATTTCTATATCTTCTCTGCTGCCCGGCATGATACCCTGTCTTGCCTGTTCTCTGGCCACATCCACAGCCTCAACATGCCGACATCTGCCCTGACGATGCATATAATCCGGACATGTACAAGTGCCTTCCCAGATATTTACCCGATAAGAACCTCCTTCTGTGTTTACCTCAGCTTGATCTCTATCCACAAAATCAACGGTGACTTGTTCACGCCTATGTCTGGTTCGACTATCAATTTCTACTGTAATCGGATCCATGGCCTGCAATCGTCTCTCCAGTCGATCGCTCATCTCTTGGTCATTTCTGTTCTCCTGCTCAGTTCGATCTATCTCGTAAGTTCTTCCTGCAATAGTTCCGCTGTTCCTGTTCTTGGGCATATTTCTGCCTCCCTTCTGTATGATTTATCATAGTACGCGAGATTTCTCAGCAAAATTTGATTTTTAGTTAATTCTCCCGGCGCTTTCCCCGTTTCCGACAGAATCCCACGGCGGCTATGGACATATGCCGACTGATTCAGCACCGACAAAGGATTGCTGCAGACATCCTTTAAGAACTGCACCCTTTTGGATGATACCATTCCCGCCACGATGATTTCTGTTTCTGCAGGAATCCGCTCTGTAAGATACTTAAAAGCGGCGAGATAGTGCACATAGAGGTTTGACGCCCTAAGACCCGTGCCAACGGTCTGAAAACTAAAGGCAACGCATCTGACACCTTTGCTATTGATTTCCTGGATCCACTGGTCCAGGTCAATCTTATTGTACCAAGAGATGTCCGGCACTGCCGGAAGTCCAGCATCCAACATCTCGTTATACACGATACTGCTGCGCTTAATGTTATATAGGTGGTCGATTCGCGGCGCATCTTCATAAACGCTGTAGTTCGGAGCTATGATCGCCTGCCAGGGAAATTCCTGCAGCTGTGCGTAGATTTCCCTGCGCTTATCCCAAATACCTTCCAAGGTTCGATCTTTGACATAAAATTGCAATACACCCTTCACTGGCTGCAACAGATTCAGTGTGTCCTGTATGCCTTTGCGCCTATACACCGGCGCTACACGCTCACCGTTTTCGCTGAAAAAATTACCACCGTGGATTCCTACGACTTGGCCGACATCAATAGCCTCTGGCATGTGATCTGGCAGCACGGGAATCAATGCTGGCAACTGCCGAGACATATTTCCTTGCAATGTGACTTGACCGCCGCCTACTTGAGCTAGATAATGCCAGGAGAAACCTCGTCGCGGGCAAAGAGAAAAGCACTGTTTACAATCAAATTTGCAAAAAGGCATCTCACATAGACTACAACCTTGGCAATACATACGCAGATTACAGATATCACAGCTCCGTTCACACAAATTATTCATAGTCTGAACACCTCAAATTCCGCTTCCACCGCTTCAATGGCTTTCAGCAGCTTTCTCCTTTCCTCCTGGTTCATCGGCACACCGCGCAGCAAAAGCAGCTGCCTTTTCACAATACGCAGCAATCTGACCAGTTCGATTACCGCCATTTCATAAACCTTATCCATATTCCTCCTCCGTTTGCATGTCTGTCTAAGGCTCAAAATCACACCTAGAATCGTTTTTGGCATCTTTTTCGATATTCTTTTCGCCCAGGACGATAAAATCGCTTAAAGCGCAAAATAAAAGCTCACATCTGTGCCCGCATTTTTGAAAACCGAATCCCATTCACCCTCTCCTTCCTCACTTCGCGCACACGCGCGTTGACTGTTGAGGATGTTTTTCTAGTAATTAAAGTTTTTTGTTGTAGTTCTAGTAATTCTATATAAATATACTGTTTATATTAGTGTGGTCAAAACGACTACATGGACCCATTTCAACGGTTTGCGGGTTTTTTGCATTTTTTGCCCGTGTGGTCATTTCAACTACATGGACGAATTTCAACGTTTTTACCGCGTGGTCGTTTTGACTACATGGACAAATTTCAACGTTTTTACCGTGTGGTCGTTTTGACCACATGGATCCGCTCCAATGTTCCCAGTCATTTTTCCACGTTTTCAAAGCACATCTCAAACGATATCCGGCAGTCCGTGGTCTTCCAAATAGGTTCGACGCCGGATATCTATTTCATCACGTTTTCTCATCAGTTGTTCTTTTTCCGCCGCATTATCAGTTAACATTACTTTCGTAAGTCTGCGCATCACCTCGGTATAATCAGATTCAAGAGTACGTAGCTCCGGATGCGCATCCAAAATCTCATAGCGCTTCGTCTTTTCTGCCTGTTCACATTCATCTTTCTTTGCATCCTCTGCTTTCTGCCGTTGTGCATCCTGATATGTCAGGAAATCCTCTATCTCAAACGGGCTGTTACAAATCAACGTCTGCAAAAAACTTCTCATATTATAAATTTTGTAGTCTTTATTATTTAATATTTTCTTAAATTTAAAAAGTACAGTTCTTGTTGTATCTGCGTTTAGATTGTTCAAAACTGCAGCTATCTGCTCTCTTGACTTTATCGTTCCTCCAACCTTAATCTGCTCAGAATCCGCCATATCTGTGGCTGCCATATAGATCTTCTCTAAATGCTTTTTGTCGTTTGGCTGCTGCTGTGAAATCTCATCAATTGCCATGACTTCACGCAGCCAGCTGTTGCCCCTTCCGGTTTCAGGCATTGGCGCCTGCCGTCTTCCCCGCTGTTCGGAATTTCCCGATTCGGAGTAATTGATTCTACTTCGTTTTGCTTGTTTTCTCTCTGCCGCATCTCCCACCGAACATTCTACCTGTTCTCTTGCGGCTGCTCCGCATAGCTCCGTCTCACTATTTGTCTGCAAATCCTCTTCCTCTGGAACGGGATTACTTACAAGAGTATAAATATTTCGATCAAAAGAACCATACCTGTCTCTCTGTTTTGTAACAGTAATATATCCGCATTGCTGCAACAGTGAAAAATGTTTATAATAGCGCTTTGATGACATCCCTAGTTCTTCCAGCATAATATCGCGGCTCGGAAATGCTGAATTTCCATTCCCAGCAAATGACGCTATGTACCCATATATAGCTTTCGCTTCCGGCGACAAACGTCGATCCCTGTAAAGAATCTTAGGACTGATGCCGAAGCCCTGTGATAATATCCCTTCTGTTCTCAAGATTTCAGTTATTTCTTTCATGGTTATACCTCTCTTCTTTGACGTTTGACGCAAAATCGAAAAAGGGTCCATCACAACAGACGTTAAAACATCTGGAGCAATGGCCCCACATCAATCCACATATTCAGTTTTCCTATAAAAGCAGTGTTCTTCTCAAATGATTATCCTGAATTTTTAATGAACAGCATTCTTATTTTTTTCCATTTTCTTTTTTAGAATCATCAATATAAGCCCTATAATAATGGACAATATTGCAATCCCCGCTGTTACGATCAATACCTTCTGTAACAGCGAAAGTCCCACTTCTTCGTAATCCACAGTTACCATCACTTCATAGCTGATATCTTTCATACCGTTGGTATATGTTGCTACTGCATCATAAGTAGCAAGTGCCGGACTATCTGCTGTCAACTCTTCTTCGTAATAGGCCGTCCAGTCGCTCACTTTCCGTAATCCGCTAAACTCTGCGTATCGAACAGTTTGCCCATTTTCTGTTACATAATTGCTGCTCCATTTTCCATCGGTAATGCGGTAATCAGCTGGATTATAGTTCAAATGCCGCAAAATAGTTTCTTGATAACCTTCAAACGTTGGTGTTTCTGGATTATTCGGGATTTTCGTGTCTTCCAGCTTATAATAAGCGACATCTGGATCACCGATGAACTTTGCAGTCACTGTGAATGGCTTGCTATAGCTACTGCCAGTCTGTTCAATTCTCTGTAATTTCCCAATTACAGATATTTCTTTTCCATCCGGCAAAGATGCTATAATTTCTTTTGTTTTTGGAGCTGTCGGTCTTTTATCACTACTATAGGTAAGTGTACCTGTTGCAGCATTGCGGCGATGCTCTGTCCACTCTACATCATCAAGTTTCAGCTTTTCGCCTGATTTCGTAATACTGTTCTGCACCTTTTTGTCGGTAAGATTTGTATAGGTCTTTTTTACTGTAACAGGCTCACTTTTGCCTACTACATTTGCAGTCACTTTTACTGCCTTATATGTCCTGCCATCCTCATCAATTTCTGCAGTCATATTGGCAAGCTCACCTTTGCCGAGATCGTCAAGGGTGATATTTGCATAGTCTTGACCCGTTGTGATAGTCCATGCCTTTGTTGTCATGCTCCCTGCATAAATACTTGATGTAAGCGATAGCAGAAATATAAGGCATAGCACCGTCACTCGCTTTCTCTTCATTTCATCACCTCCGTTTTTATATTACAAAAGGCAGCTTACTGCTGCCTTTTGTCTCTCATTATTTATCCAATTTTCTCGTTGCAGCCAGAAGACTTCCCGCCGCAAGCAGAATCATTAAATACTTTAAAAAGTCAAAGTCATCGCCTGTTTGTGGCGTTCTACCAGGTTGATTATCCTGCCCGCCCTCAGTCGGTTTTATCTCGCCCTGATTGCTACCGTTATTCGGTTTGGCTGGTTTTATCGGTTTCTCCGGCTTAACATTGTCATCTTTATCTTTGCTGGCCAGAATGTATGTGCCGGCAGAAGATGTTTTTACAGCGACCCAGTTACCACCATCTTTATCATAGCGGTTATTATCAAGTTCCTGCTCTTCTCCATTTTTTAGATGGATTGCGGTAATCTCTTTGTCCAGTAACGGGCCGTCCGCATTTAACAGTAGCGTGATTGTGCCGTTTATGGATTCAATCTCTTCGTCGCCAATAGTAATAATTACTCGGTAGACAATTCCATCGTCTCCGGCAATTTCTTTTGCCTTGCCAGCTGGATCATTGTCTCGAATAATCGTAACTACGATGTCATCCTGTCCAGCTTTTTCAGCGAGGTCTAAAACGCCGTCGGTGTCTATTACGACTTTGCCGATCAGCGTGTTGATAGACAGGTCAAGCCCCGGTCTTTTGCTGATTTCCTCTAGCAGCGAGCCGGGAATCTTAGTGCTGATGTCATCGTCATCTGCTGCTGGTTTAATTACCACAACGTCAGAGTCATATAGATCAGCTTGCCGGAGTAGTTCACGCTGGTTTTCTTCTTTTACCTTATTTGTTCCATCATCACCCTTTACAGTCGGTGTTGTCGTAGTAGTAATATTTCCGCTACCATCATATTTTGGCACAACCTCTGTTACGACATCAGAGGTTTCTGGTATAATGTAGTTAAATTTGCTTCGTGGCATTGTCAGATATCCGCCGGTCTCGGCGCTTGCGCTTTGCGCATATGCGCAGGCAGGGACAGCGATAAGCATAGACAGTACCAAAGCCATTACAAGGCTTCTTCTCATTTTCTTTCTTTTCATTCGCTCTCCCTCCTTATTCCGCTCCGGTTACAGTTACAACCAGATTTGCAATCCGCTGCTTGTTTATAGCGTTACTTACAACGCCCGTCTTACCGGTCAGCTTAAATACCTTTTGTTCATCGGTAGGAATACTGCCGCCAGCGGTATATGCACCTTTGGACAAATCAAATTCGCCTATTACAAGCGAGAACATTTTACTATCCTTTGCAAGTGCGGCAAAGTCAGTACTGTTTGCAGCAAGCGTCCAACCATTTAATATATTGTTCACCTGCACGCTGCTAACTGTAATCTCTTTACGACCAAGATTTTCTACCGTTAAATCAGTAACAGTTAAATCTGCAGTATTTGCAGAACCTGTCATGTCAATAGATTCAGTTACAGCAAAGTCGAGCATCTTGCGAAGGTACACATGGCCTTGTGAAACGCTTCCACTTGGACCGTATTTCGCTTCGGTTTCCTCTGCCCAGCTGTATGCTGCATCATCTGGCACAAGGTAGAGCGTGCCTTTCCCCAGATTTGCATTCTTTGCAAAGCCGTTCCATTCGCCCTCTTCGTTGCAAGTCTGCACGCCGTTTATGATTAGCTCGCCGTAAACTTCCGATGAACTATTAAACATATTGCTAATGTCACATGCTGCTGGAATGGTAAAGCTGTCAAATCGCACCGCTCCGCTGCTCATAAACATTCCGCTTAAATTTGCTCCACCTGGGAATTTCCAGTTTTCAATGCCGGAAAGCTCTATCGAGGTTGTCGCGCCCATGCAAAACCAACCAAACATGTTATGTGCGTCCTTTACGTTTGACACATCCCAGTTTTCCAATCCTGCAATTTCGCCGCAGGTGGATTCCCCAAACATTTCAACTGCTTTAGTCACATGTGACATATCAAGCAGGGACAAATCCATCCTGGTTACATTTAGCGCAAAGAACCATCTTGATGTATTCACGGGTGAAATTTTGCTGCCAACTTCTACAGCGGCTATATCATCTAACCAACTCCATGGTACGCCATTGCCGTCTATGTTGTAATCATTTTTTACGCCATCCCATGCAGGGTATTCTTTTTTGACTGCACCATGCTTTGCTTCATTAGCTTCCTGGTCCTTTCCAGATTCATTGATAATCAGGGTTCCATCTTCATAAACCACTGTTCTCATCAAGTAGTCTCTGAGCAAATATATATTGCCCTCTGACTCACTGCCAGAAGGGCCGTATTTACTAACAGCCTCTTCTGCAAAAGTAAGCGCCTCTTTATTGGTTGGAGCAAGATATAAAGCACCGCCTTTAGTATTTGCATTCCACGCAAAGCTAGTGTCTCCACCATATTCCGAAACTGGCTTGCCTGTAAGTTTCAAGGTGCCCTTCACATTATGCGCGCTCTGAAACATATTATCAACGATACATCCGCCCGGAATCGTTAATGTGCCAATGTTGTATTCTGAAACTGACGGCGTGCTTCCTGTGATGCTCGACATGTTAAACATGCCGGACAAGATTGCGTTGTTATTAAATTTCCAATGATCAAGTCCCAGAAACGTAACTTTCTCCGCTGAAACTCTGAAGCTGGCGAACATATTGCGCATGTTAGTGACATTAAAGATGACCCATTTTGATAGATCCATCACAACTTCTTGTTTGTCACTGCTTGCACATTCCGCAAACATGCTTTCTGTATTTTCAAGGTTTACAGTAACCCAGTTTTCAAATCCGGAAAGATTAACAGAAACTGCTTCATCCCCCAGACCATAGAACATCTTCGCCGTAGTTTTAATTTTTATGGTATTCCATCCGTCAAAACTCGAAAGATTGACCACCTTAGCACTTCTGCCGACAAACTCAAACATTTGGCTGGTATCTTCGGCATTTCGGATATCCCAATTTGTGAAACCTGTAATCGTCACGCTGCTGGCAAACTGACCAACCCACATGAACATCCCATGCAAGTTTTGCAGCTTACCAACGTCCCAAGTTTCCAATCCGGAAATTACAACGTCTTTCCCGGAAGCCATCCCGCCGAAATTGTAAAACATCTGATCAGCACTCGTAACATTTGACATATCCAGCTTTGATAATTCTGCGGTGGCCGCATAAGAACACTCGAAAAACCATTTTGATGTGTCCACAGGTGAGATTTTACTGCCTACCTCAACTGCTGTTATATCATAGCGATAACTAAACCATGGCACACCGGTATCTCCAAAGACATAGTCGTTTTCTTCTCCGTCCCAGGCAGGAAATTCTTTGCTGGCTGCGCCGTGTTTCGCTTCATTAGCAGTTTGATCCTCTGAAAGTTCATTCATAATAAATGTACCGTCTGCATAAAGTACCGTGCGACTAGCCAAATCCTCAGCCTCCAAATACACATGACCCTGCGAAACGCTGCCAGAAAGACCATATTGGGATTCCATTTTCATTGCCCAATTATGTGCGCTTTTATTCTCTGGCACAAGATACAACGCTCCACCGGTTACATTAGTATTAAGGGCGAATTCAAAATCAATACCTGTAAGCCCGTCGCTCGACAAAAATACTTTGCCTCGTATATTTTCCGCTCGTGCAAACATTGATGATACATAGGAATTAGGAATATGTATACTACCAAAATCCAAATTTTTACTTTCTGCAAACATTCCAGAAAAGTCTGCGTGAGGACTATCCCATTTTCCAAGGTCAATTTTCAGTGAACCTCCTATGCGCGCAAACATAGTTGTCATACTACCATTGCTTCTAAAATCCCAGTCATCGATAGTAGATAAAATGACCTCTTGTGCATTAGCGCCAAGGCTTGCGAACATAGACTCTGTATTCTTGACGCCTGCCATATTCCAATTTTCCAGACCTGTTATGCTAACTTTATTTGCATAGCGACCGCACCCCTCAAACATAGAGACGGTAGTGCTTAAGCTATCCGTGCGCCATGTGTCAAATGACAATGTAACACTATCAGCTACTGCGCCGAAATCTTCAAACATATACGAAGTATTCGTTACGTTCGACATATCCAAGTTTGTAAAGTCTGCGCTGCTTGCTTGGTCACAACCCGAAAACCAAAGTGCTGTAGATACAGGCTGTATGTTACTTCCTATTTCAACCCTCTGTATTAAGTCGCGTTCTTCAGCCCATGGCAACTCCGTATCGATGTCAAAACTATATGGATTTTCGTCACCATCCCATGCTGGATATTCTCGAATGATACCGCCATGCTGCTCCGCATTGACTTCCAGATTCTCCGCAAGCTCGTTGATAATCAGAGTGCCGTCCTCATGCAATACCGTTCGAGTATCATCGGCTACAACTACAGTCGCTTTTGCCTTTTTAATTTTCTCTGCCGTGGCTTCTTCTGCAGATTCCTCGCCTTTGGACACTGCGGTATCTTGTATCGCAGTGTTTGGATCTTTATCTGGCACATTCTGCTCTTGGTTTTCCGCATCTTCCTGTATCCCGTTATCTGCAGGCTGTTTCAAAGTACTGGACGGCTCAGCAGCAAATGTCGAAACAGAAATTGACAGAAGCATGGAGGCTGTCAATGCAATAGAAAGCCATCGCTTTATTTTCTTCTTCAACGTTTTCCTCCTTTCTTGTAAAAAGGACGTCCCTGACAGGGACGCCCTATCCATTAGTCATTGAGATAAAGGTCAATAATGGTATTGTTTTGACCAATTAACTCATTATCCATATTGTAATTGTAAATTTCAGCAGTTGCTTGATTCTTCCCTTTTTTTAGGGTCGATGTATCTACAATATCTGCCTGCACAACATCCCCGGATTTAATAAGCCCAGAATCATAAACGTAGGTATCCCCCACTCTAATTTTACACTGCAGCTGCCGGTCTTTATTCAGATTCGCAAAGGCTAAGTCCTGCATAGTTTCCTCATAAATCTGTACCGCAGAATTGATTCTGATTCTAAGCTGCCCATCGTTCATATTATTCAGTTTTTCGTTTGTCTGTACGATAACGGCCGTTTTGCTGGTCTCAAGACTATCTGTGTGCAGGGCGTAAAATAGTCCTACACCCATCAGAACAACTGCGATTAGTAAAACTACAATCAGTATTTTTTGTTTTTTGTTCTTTTCATTTGTACTTTCCATTACGTACCACCCTTCCTAATTGCAATAATTTATGCCAGACTTAAAGTCAACACAATAGATGCAGCCTGTACACGATTTACAGATGTCGTTACAATGCCGGTTTTACCCGTAAAAGTAATATCCTTAGATGCACCCGCTCCTACATTGCTGTCAGCAGCGGAAAAAGTCGGGCAAGTCTTTGTGATGTCCCATGTTGAGCTGCCAAGCGTCGGTGTTAAAGACAGTTTTTGGGCGTTAGCATTTAATGACTTAAAATCCGTTGTAGCTTCTACAAGTGTCCATCCGGTTGCCGCAGTCGCAGCAACTTTGTCGATGTTGACAACACCAGCCTCACTGTTATTGGTAACGGTCACTTTATCCACTGTCAGGTCAACAGAATTTGCTACTGCCGTCATGTCAATGGATTCTGTCACAGATACGTCGATGGCTGTTGCTGGAATCGTCATATAGGCTGCAACATTGCTGTCATCAGCAAAAGCTACTGCAGATGTGCTGACCATCATACACAGCACGCATACGATGGATAAAATCTTCTTTTTCATTTCATGTACCTCACTATATAGCTTTACGACTATTCTTCCACTACAGAAACTGTTGTAACGAAGTTAGCAACCTTAGCCTTGTCCAGCGCTGCGGTTACTCTGCCAGTCTTACCAACAAGTGCAACAGTTACCTTATCCTGCGGATTGATGTCACCAGCGTCAGTATATGCACCTGTGGACATATCGTGGCTTCCTGCTGCCATGATGCCGATTTTCTTTGCGTTAGCGCTAAGTCTTGCAAAGTTGGTGGAATCAGCAACAACTGTCCAGCCATTATCGCCGGTGACTTCGATGCTTGCGGTCAATACACCGATTTTGCTGTTGTTGGTCACTTCCAGGTCATTGGCAGTTAAGTCTGCCGAATCAGCAGTACCGGTAAAGATGACTTCCTCTGTTACGCTAAAATCAATTGCTGTAGCAGGAATATTGATGTAAGCCTGCGTGTTCTGCGGATTTGTTTCCGCTGCGAAGCAGTTTGCAGCAGTACCCAGTGTCAACGTAAGTGCGCACAGCGCGGTAATCATTTTCTTTTTCATTTTTGTTTTTCCTTTCATATTTAAAATTAGTAATTTATTATTTCGTGCCAGATTAGGCGGCACGTAATGGACTTTTTTCAGATTCAAAGACCGTTTCCATCAATAACTGATAAGTCATTGGGGCTTTTGTTTTGAGCTGATCCGGATCTTTAATCAAAACAGCGATACATTCTGCGAGCCATTCTGCTGCGTTACTCACATAGTACGCACCAAGCTGTAATTTCCCGTTCTCTCTCATGAGATATTCCAGTTGATTGATACTTTGCCCCGGCCACAAATGCCTGCTCAAAGCATGACCGATTTCGTGATGCAGCGCATATTCCAGGTTATAATTTTTGATTTCCTTCACAAAAATCACAGCCTTCTTTGCGCTGCTTGTGGTATATCCTCCATTGCCATTTGTTTCAAAGGGTTCTTTCAGCTTTTTCTGGATATATATTTCTGCATCTCTCATAATTAACCCGTCCCGCATATATTGTGGCAATAAGGCATATTGCACATAAAACCTGTTTCTGATCTGGTTTTGTTTTGCGGCAGAATAATCCTTACTGTCAATATGCAGCGGTACATATGTTGGCTTTTTAACCTTTTTAATCGCTGCCGACTTTTTCGATATATACTGCAATTTTCCGTTTAAAAAAACTACATACCAATTCTGCATTTCGCCGATAGTGTATAGCTTTGTTTCTTTCGTTTTCACCTTGGAAGCAGCGCTTCTCGGCGATGCGTAAAGATACAGCTTTGGTGACACCTCTAATTCCTTAAAACAAAACTGCATCGTATATACAGTTTTTGGTTTCTTTGTCGTCAACTTAGATGCAGGGAGGTAAAAGGTTTTGCCAAAGTAGGTCGTTTGGTAATAGTAGTCCTTTTTACCATCCGGCATGGTGGCATAGACCTTTTTTCCAACTTTGATTTGTTGATTTTTTCCCACTGGGCAAACCGCATATTTTGCGGTTTGATAACCGTTACTATAGATCCATGTCTGCTGCTTTGCGTACATGGTTTTCTCGCTGGTTCCAGCAAATGCTGTGCTTGTGCAGCACAGGTTTAAAGCCAAAAGAAAACATAATATTAAGATGATTTTCTTTTTCAACGTTTTTCCTCCTAATGAAAAGAGGACAGCTAAAAAGCTGCCCTCTAGGGTAATAACGTATTCTTTTATTCTTTTCTCTCTTTTGTCCTTACTTTGCGATAAATTTCAAACAAAGCAAGGCATGCCATCACAGCAATGGCAATCCATATCAATAGATTTGCAGTATCTCCGGTTTGCGGCGTGATTGTGTCGACTGTAATGCTCGTATCATCATAAGGATTCGGTCCTTTTGGGGGTGTCAACTCGACAGTACCGATTTTCTTTTTAAAGATCACTGTCTGATTCTTATCCTTGATATCCTTATGAACCGCAACTTCTTTGCCATCATATTTGAGACTTTCAAATACAACGGTTGCTTTTCCAGCAAGTGCAGATGCGTCCAGAGTAAATTCTAAGGTCACACTTCCGTTTGCGGAGTCTGCAACGAAGGTCTTTTCTGCGGTTATTTTTTTGCCGTCAACCAAGAGCGCCTTACCAGTTTCCTTGTCCATCAGCACGCCGCTTACGGTATATTCCTTGCCAGGGATCAGATTGTAGTATGTTACTTCGTCCTTAATTGTAACCTTTTTATCTGCATTAGAGATGTGATCTTCTGTCTCACTATCTGTTGCATTGGTTTTAATTTTGGGGAAGTAAATGGTCTGTCCCTCATCGGTAATATCCTTGTGGGCTGCTGCCAGCTTATCTTCCGGTGTATCCGGCTTACCGTCTTTATCGGTGTCAATATTTTTATATAACTCCTCAAATACAACGGTTGCCATATTTTCTAACTTGGAACCATCGAAGGTGAATTCCATATCAACGGTGCCGGAGGATTTTTCCGGTATGAACACTTTCTCGGCAGTCACAGGTTTACCATTTACCAGTAATTCTTTACCGGTTGCCTTATCCATTAACACGCCTTTTAAGGTGTATTCCTGACCAGGGGTTAATCCGGTATAGGATACGGTATCAATGATTGTAACCTTACTATCAGCTTTTGAGATGTGCTCATGAGTTTCACTGTCCTTTGCAGTTGTGCGAATAGATGGAGTATCCGGTGTCCCTGGAATATCCGGGATTTCCGGTACATCAGTCGGAATTCTGTCATTTTTGATGTTGTTTACAGTGATATTTAGCACGCCCGCATCGGTATTGTTTCTTGCATAGGTTTTAGCAGTGGTGTTTTTGATGTTAATCAGCTTCATTGTTTTGAGGAAATCGGCTGTTACTGGATTTCCGTCAACAGACAAGATGCTTTCTGTTTCCAAGTCATCATCAACATAACCGGAAGCATCCATATAGAAGTTGCCAGAAGCATCAAACTGAACGGTATAAGTAACGCCGTCAGCAAAGTTGATAACAGCTTTTGTAGCATTTACAGCGGTTTCATATACAGGTTTTCCGTCTTTATCTACCTTCTGGATTTTTTCTCCATCCGGATTATCTGGGTTTTCGACCATTACAGGTGTTTTAATAATTCGCTTCAACGTGATGCCATCTGCATAATCTGCAGCATCTAATTCGTTTTCATCTACGGTTACACCAGTTACAGTGCCTTTAGTAAAGGTCAACTCTGCTGCAGCATAAGCGTAGTCAATAGACGCAGTGACTTCGGAAGTTCCAACTGCACTTGTCAGTGCCAGCTTCTTGTTTGCAGGCCGCACTACAGTAAAGCCACCTTCGCCCTTATGGGTGTTTTTCGGTGCTTCGTATTCATAAGACACCTCGCTGAGCCAATTTGTTTTAGTTACTTTCGGGCTGTAGGCAACAATTGTCTTTGTTCCTTCAACGGTTTTTGCTAAAGTCGTTTCGTTGCCAAGGTCTAATTCAGGGGCTGCACCACCATCGAAAGTTGCAGTATATGTTGTCTTAGTAGCTGCAATATTTAATGTGCTGCCGTTTGCAAATGTAACAGTGCTGCTCTTTCCCGCAGGAACCGTAACTTTCGTTCTGGTTCTGCCGTCCAGTTTTTCTACAACGACATTTTCTGTAGTCACTGACTGCAGCAGATTATATTCTGTGCCATCTACTTTCAGATTGTTCATCGGCTTACTGTACAGGCTTTCGATATTAACAATCGTCTGGTCGTTGCCGTCCTGCGTAACATAACCGCTTACTCCGATATCATCATAAGCAAAATCAATCTGATCCGCAGTCAAAATATCCACGGCGTCAAAATAGTATTTTGTTCCGTTCAGTTTATATCCTTCCGGTGCAGATAGCTCCTTAATATAGTATTTGCCAAGCGGCAACTTCACGATTGCTGTACCGCTGCCATCTTCTCTAGTTGTGATTGTTCCAACTAAAGAATCCGGACCAATCTTTTTTGCATCAATTTTTTTCTCGGTCTTAGTATTTGCGATAATTTCTTCAGCGGAAAATACGCCAAATACAGCACCGCCGCCCGGCTGATATTCTTTGCTCTTGTATGAGGTTTCAAATAACTTAGAAAGGTCAACTTTTACACTGACTGCTGAGTTATCCAGTGTCGCTTCATCCCAAATGAGAGGCGTATACTGATCCGCATATTTCAGTTCAAATTCTCTCCACTCGGAGCTATTTACATGACCGTTTCCGGACTTCACTTCTTGGATGTAATATTTACCAAGCGGCAGGTTTGGCGTTGTTGCAATACCGTTTTCATCGGTGGTAATTGTAGCAACGGGGCTGCCTAATGGATATACCATTGTGCCTTCAATGCTCTTAAACACGAGCTTACCGGCTTCTTCACCGTCATCGGTGCAGTTTATCGGCTGCAGGGTTGTTGTATCAGGGTATGTTACCTTAAAGCCGAGGTTTTCGTCCTTGTTATCAGTTACAATCACGATTTCATAGGATACTTCGTCTTTGCTTTCCGGGCTGACTTCATGACGGATTACCTTGACATAGTTTGATTCATCAAATACTCTGTCAAACTTTGTGTTATCCGGCGTCAGGTCTTTGCACCACTCAATCAGCTCTGTTTCTTCATCAGTTGTATATTCAATAGTAGGATACAGCTTTTCAACGGAAGTTGTATCTTCCGGCTTGCTGTCCACGCCAAAGTTATATAACTGGCTCTGTTTTACGTTAATGGTTGTAATCGTCTGGCCGCCCTGATAAATCATAGACGTTTTAATGCCGTTATTTACCTTAAAGTAAACAGGAGCTGCATCAGTCGGTGCAGCAGTAAATGTTGTGATATTATCAGTTGTTTCATACTGATACGCATCAGAGTGCGTAATTTCCGGAGTTACTTTCCAAGGGTTTGTTACTACGGTTTTAGCAATCTGTGCTGCATTGTCAGCAGCAGCATCTACGATCAGACCGTCAAAGGAGAACACAAAGCCGTCTGCACAGTCAAAGTGCTGAGACAATGTGAAATCCCATTCCTGGTGATAAGATCTGTAGAAGTTGCCATCCGCATCACAGCTTAGCCAGCGGCCCACGCCGCCATCGACAGCCCATACCATATATACTGCTTTACCGGATTCTGCATCATTTTTTGTAATCTGATACATATCAGTTTTATCAGTTTTTGTAAAGCCTTCCGGCATATCTTCCGGTGTATTTACATCTTCAAATGCGCCTTTTTCATCGGATTCTACCCATTTCTTTTTGCCGTTGTCGTTTACATAAACCTTATAAATGGTTTTTGTAACCGGTTCGTTGGTTTCTTCGTCAAGGATTGGATTTCCATCATCATCAACCTGTGGTTCTTCAAAGGTTGCCAGATACTTGTCAGCTTTCTTCACAAGTGTCCAGCCATCTTTGACCTCCGGATCTTTATCCTCGTCAAGAGGTACAACAAGTGTCATTGGTTTCAAAATTCTGGCGGTAATATCATCATTACCATATTCATCAACAACTTTCTTGTTTAATTTCACCATGTTTTTGTTCGGCAAAATCAGGTCCATAATATCAACATCTTCTTCCCCACTTTTTAATGTTGGAGTTGTGTAGTCGATACCTGCAACATAATCATCCGCTACCATGTCTTTCTTCACATGGATATTGGTATAGTTCATGCCGCCCTTTGTATAGCTGAGGGAGTAATCTACCGTGTATGTAGATGTGGTTCCTTCCTTGTCCTTTACAGAGTATTTTGCGGAATAAGTCGCACCTTTTTCAGACTTTGCAATGTATTCGGTTCTGCATTCATTGTCATCACCGATGTCAAGCCCAAACCAGCGCAAAATCTTTTCGCCAGTCTTCAGAAGCTTTTCCCAGAAGCTCAGTGCGCCGTTCTTTTTGCTATGGTCACGGGTGACTTCTTCTAGCGCCACTTCTTCATTTGTTTTGCTGTCATATGCTTTGATTCTCTGCACATCATCGACCTGCAGAATATCTTCTGCTGCGTATACGTTGAATTTAGCATTCTTTAATTTTGTTTTGCCCCATACTGCAGAGAAGCCTTTGTTTCCACCAAATTCTTCATTCAGCCAGCCTGCGAGAGATTCACCATTTTTGGTAATCTGGATTTTTCCTTTGACCGGATTGTTCGGCATTTTAATAGTCAGATAGTAGGTCACATAGTCCTTGCCGTCCTGATGCGGCGTCTGCTCTGTAACACTAAACTTATATTTGTTAAAAATAACCTTCTTGTTACTGGTAAAGTCCGTTACTCTATCACCAGAAGCATCGTAGATAACAACAGCATCTTCGAATTTCTTCGGCATATTTGTGCTGCTGCCGACACCTTTTTCATCGTATTCGCCGATAAAGTATCCTTCTGGGGCAGTCACTTCTTCAATCTGATAATTACCGTACTCAAGCTCATATGGCAGCACAATTTGACCGTCCGCATTACACTTGAAAATGTAATTGTTCTTGCCGGATGCAGCGCCATCGGTGTAGCTGCTACCATTTGGCAGATACTTACCGTAGTTTGGAGACAAGGTTGGATCTGCTAAATCCGGATTGCCCAGATATTTGATTCTAAATGCAGCGTTTTCATTCAGTCTGACAGGTTTGCCGGTTTCGGAGTTTGTTTTGATAATCTGCACCTTATTTTTCTTTGGTGCATTGTCCGTATCAGTGGAAATCAACTGTCCGTCTTCTGTTACTGTCACCTCATGGGATTCAAGGACATATCCGTTAGAATCCGCAGAAATTTCTTTTACGAGGTAGTTACCATAAGGCAGATCGATAATCCTAATCTGACCAAACTTGCTGACAGTTAAAGGATGTTCATCATCTGCCGGTGTACCGCTATTGTCTTTTACAACACGATAGCAATTGGCAAATTCATCATATCCTTTTTCCCCTTCTTTCACAGGTACGACTCTGATATATGGGTGGTCTTCAAAACCTCCAGAGGTAAGCTCAATGGTCCACTTAGAATTTGTCGAGTATTCGAGTTTACCGCTTCCGTTATCTGGAGTGAACGGGTCAAGGTCTGTTTTTGTTTTTACAATCTGCAAACGCCCACGGTAGTTATCATTCACGTATGCCTGACTTCCCATATCATCCAACATCGGCTGCGGATTTTCCGGATCGATATCTGCAGCGTCTGTTAAAGTACCGTTTTCATAAGTGATGTTGTACTCAATCGGACCACCGTCTACAGCGTGCGCATAATATGTGATGGTTCCGTGGTCACGAGTACCGCCCTTTTCATCCGGGAAACGACCGTCTGGCACGCCCGACTCTTCGGTGCTAACCGTCTTGGTTCCCCTCCAGTAGTGATGTACAGTGACTTTCTCAGTTCCCGTATCCTTTTTCTCTACTTTTTCATAATCCAGTTCAGATACATCATCCCATGGCATAAAGCAGAACGGCTCATCGCTATATCCATTTACGTCCAGTGTTTTGGAATCAACTACTTCGCCGTCTACGAGAAGGTCTATCGTTGCATCCAGTGGAGCATCACCCATACCGGTATGCGTATTATTGTCAAAGCCTAAATTGGCATCCAGTTTCTCAACGTCCAGCTCAAAAGACGGCAGTTTCGGTTCCTCCGGCTCTCCTGGCTCCGGTTCTGTTTCTTCTGCTGCCGCTAATTTGAAGTACAGTTCAATCGGGTCATCACCACCGGTTGCAACAGTCTGCAGGTGGTTGGAGTCAGAAATTGGGCTATCCTGTGTGGTGGTCCAAACCAGTAAATCCTGTTTTGGCTTGGAAATACCTTTTACATCTTTCGTTGCTTTAATAGGTTTTTTGATTGTGTTAGGATCTACATTGGAGGTAATGGTGTACTCATTGCCATTACGCTTAATCTTGATATTCTTATTAGTAGTTTTAATATCTTGATTCAGTTTATTAGAATCCTTTACGACTGCAACCCAAGTACCATCTGATTGAGCTTGCATTTTAATAGTTTGACGCTTTTTTATTTGTCTTTCTGTAGGTGCTGTAAAACTGAACTGCTTTTGATATTTTTTAATCTGTTCATTCATCCAGTTGTAAATTTTTTCAGCTGGTCTACCCTTTACAGTGTCTTTAAACCAGTTTGCACTCATTGCATGAGAACCGGTTCTTGCTTTAAGACCGCTTGTAGGGGATTTTCTTAAACCTTGCTGATATTCCCAGATGATGTTTTGTGTAGCCCAGTACCAGTCATCCAGATTGCAGCCCTTTACAGGCACATCAGATTGCGTATGTCCCGGCTGTCTGCCAAACAGCAAAGCAAGTTGCATTCCCCTTAAAGTATCTTTGCTATATGGTCTCATCCATCTCAGTCTTTCTAATTCCTGCTGCGCATCGGCACTGTAGCCTGTTGCACCTGCATTCAGCCATGCACCATGCTCCAGACAGTATCCGCTATATTCGTGTTTTCCATTTTTTACAACGATGGTTTTCTTGGCTGAGGTTGCTCTTGCAAGTCTGTAAACAAAACCATCACCGGCACGATTTGAGAATTTCGCCCAGTAGAAGCCGCCGCCTTTATTGTTTGGATAATATGGCTTTCCATCAGAACCTTTCAGCTGTCTGCCGTCATAGACAGAGGCTTTCGTGGCTGCAAAGGCTTCAAAGGTGGCCTGCGGCATATATGCTGCTAAGATGGTAAAAATCAGTAACAGCATCATGCTGCGGCGCAGCCAAGGATGTTTCATTCTTTGTTCCATACTTTTTTGTTCCTCCTTCTTAAATTATGTTGAAATTTAGTAGTGAAATATATATAAAAACGGCTATGCAAAGGCATAACCGTTGATTTTTTTGTATGAAAAAAGACTCAGTATATCTGAGCCTTTTTGGTAAATTCGTATGAAGTTTATTATATATAGTTTAAAACATTACGTAAAAGTCATATCCCGCTCTATTTTTTCTGGTGTAAAGCGAAAAACTGTCTATTCCTCCCCATCCAGCTTCAAACTGCTCATCTGCCGGATACCACACTAATGGATTATCTTCAAATTGACCTTTGATAGAGGCCTTGATTGCAGATTTCATTTCTTTGAGAGCAATTTCTTTTGACCAGTAATAATCGATTTCCATAGGAAACATTGCAGACCATGAACTGTTTTCTGGTGTGTATCTTTTGAAGGTTGGGTCTTTTGTTGCATCTGTTTCTCCATATCTGACGCCTCTATAGCCGGATTCTGTTGTCGGATCTTCAATATGTCCGATAAAATGATCCATCGTATATGTGGCTCCTTCTGGACCGGTATATAGTTTATGGATTGGTTCGTCATTTTCATCATACTGATCTGTAAATTCTAATCGTTTACCTTCGATGCTTTCTCCATATGCAATAAGTTCCGGCATCAACTCTTCCATAGTCCAGTCAGGAACATATTTCTTTGACGTTGAAAAGTAGCTATAAATCTTTTTCCCATTTACAATACGGTATGCTCTTACCTTATACTCATAGGTATAATAGTATTTAAAATCTGTAGAATAGCTATCAGTAAAGGATGTCTTCTTTGTAGTACAGATTTTTTTATAGCTGTTCTTACCCTCACGGGTTCTATATACTTCGTAGCCAGATGCACCGCTAATAGCTTTCCAAGTAGATTTTGGCGTACGGTCATAAGGGTTTTTATCTGTACCGCCAAGTGTTACAGTAACAGTCGGCTTTGTTAAACGAGCACTTGTGCTCTTTACCGGCGAGAACTTGGTGTAGTAAGTCGTTTTACCAATCTTTTTATAACCACGCATTTTATAGTAATAAGTCTTGCCGGTAGTTCTGTCGGTGTTGATATAAGACAAAGTATCCGAACTGGTTGTGGTTTTCACGAGGCTATATTTACCATTTTTAGAAGTTGCTCTATATACTTTATAGCCGTCCAGACCGTCAATCTTATCCCAGCTTGTCTTGATTTTCGTGTAGCTATAACTGGTCGCCTTAAAATTTTTCGGCGTGATAGCCCTGACCTGCTTACTTGTCAGCTTCACTTCTGTTGGAGTTGATTCTGCAGGAGCCTGATTGTCTGTTGCAAATACTGGAACTGCCATAGTCAACACCATGGTCAAAGTGATGAGCAGGGTTATAATCTTCTTCATTTCCGTTTCCTCCTTTACTTTTTAACAGTCCGTCAGCAAGGTAGTTACAAATGATTTTGGATCAAGCACAGCCACCCTGGACTCTATATAATCTTTTGTATTTCGTGTCACTATACAATCAGCTTTGATACGTTCTGCAGTTTCCATCATTACAGCATCCTCAAAATCACCACTATCCTTTATGAGCGCTTCATGACAATCAGAAGCTGCTGTATCCGCTATGGTAAAAAGCTCCGTCAGTTTACGCAAAATCTCCCGCGTCGCTTCATTATCATGAGTGAAGCGATGATGTATATAAAACAAATCCGTTATAGACTTTGCTGTCAGGATGCCTTCGATTTGATCCGACGCTGCAGCATAGAAAATTTTGACGGCATCATGGAAAAAGGGTTCTCTCTTCTGTAATACATCCAATACCACGCACGTATCAATAACCACTTTAATCATAATACTTTTTCAGCCTTTCTTCTCTTGCCTCTTCCAAAGTGATATCTGCCGGCAGAATACCGACCAAAGAGTCGACAATATCCATTTTTGTTTTATATGGGCTTGTGAGCTTTGCTACGACTTTCCCATTTCTGGTAATGTACACATCTTCCGTCTGTGATATTGTTATATATTTTCCTAAATTATCCCTAAACTCTGTAGTTGTGATTGACATATGCCAGCCTCCTTTCTGTACTTTTATTATATTATAAATGTACAAAAAGTCAACTCTTTCGTACATATCTTCTAGATTCGATCCCATCCCAGATTCATAGCAGTATTGGCATTCACCTATTTAACCACTCATTTAAAGTTCTGCTCATTTTGTGGAAGAGGATCTACCTGCTCAGGTAAAATTTCATTCGCAACAATAACCTCTCGAACCTTCTTATGGTTCTTTCTTCTCTTCTGTATTTTGCATGTAGCATAACCCTTTTTATCAGTAATCGCATAATGGATATCTCTACCGTTATAGTCTATCGTTAGCTCAGTTACATCGTCATAGCTATCAATTATCAAGCCACAGTTTTGACTCGGTTCCATCTCTACAGAAGACCAATCATATAAATTTTGAGTTACTCCATTTTTCAAATGGAGCTCCGCAATTAAAATGCATAATGAGGAGTTGTTTCGTACATGTATGTATCTATACCTTTTATAGAAATCAATCTCTTTGCACTCGCTGAGATTACAAATTTTAACTGGACTATTTTTTGAAATAGTAAAATAATAGCAATTCTGATAATCAAAATTTTCCCAATCAGCAGGTGAAGATATTGTACTGCTGCGTACCTGAATATCACCCCTAAGAATTAAGTCCTCTAGCAATTTTCCTCTGTGAAATGTAAAATAAAGTTTGCTGTTTAAAACTCTTGTAGTCACTATGCTTGCCAACACCGAGAGTAGGATGCTTAATAACGCAGTTCCGAGGGAATCCATATTTCTACCTCCTGCGAACTAGGGTCTCGCCTTGATTGATAAATAAATGTCTTTCGACTCTTTCAAAGCCTTTGCCCACCTTTTTATCCTTGACTTATTGTAATTCCTTACGCTCTCTAGTACAATATATTCGCCTAAGTTCTCTTCTTGCAGTAACGGGTATCCAAGTATATACAATGTCAGCGTATTTATAATACTAGCAGGAGCTTCTGTCCCAACAAAACAAATTACATCAAACGGTCTCGCCTCAAATACAATAAATGGGCCTTTCAACATTGCTTCTTGTTTTTGCAATTCCGGCGGGAGATAAGGTATGCTAAAATCATAATACGGAGTATTGTCTTTTCCTATATATGCTTTTAATCCATCAATTTCGAGAAGATCTAATGTACGAAGCAAAGTTGTAAAATCTTTTTTCTTTGGTTCCATAAAATACAATTGCCTTTTTTTTATATTACAAACGGTGTTTGCATTTGATAAATCAATTTTATCACTAAACCTTCTGAATGGAACATTTTCTATATTATTCTCCGGTTCATAAATGCCATCCCGATTAAAGGAAATTTGGAAACCATCTAGCCATTTCAATCTCTCAGCCTCGTAATCTTCTATACCAAGGGCCTTTAACAATTCCTCTGTTTTTCCTGGACCATGTCCGCCGTATCCACAGTTATATTGCTCTGCAAATAATAAGTCGCCTTCAAAATTTTCAATTATTATAGTATTCTCCATACTTTCATCATAAGGATAATTAAACATGAGAAAGTTTTCTTCATCAAATGAAACCGTAATACGATAACAACCGAAAGCTTTAATCTTCAGCGCCAGCTCCTTTGGCCGAAGCTCTACTCGAGTTCTTTGTGGGATTACCATAATTCTGTTTACCTCTTAAATGCTGGACTGTAAGTCGAAGGTATGCAATCTCTTCATCTTTGTTAGAGTCCAGCCTACACACCTTTTTCATTTTAACAGCTAATACTACAGTTATAACTAATAGTATACTAACTGCCATACAAAATATCAATATCCAATTCGCCTCCATTTTCATATAAACCTCCCTCTGTACACAACTCTTCTATTGATATATGTCTCTTAATTATATTCCTAATTCCAAAATACCAGAAAATCAGGCAAATATGCCGTTATCTCATCTAATATCTCATGAAATAGAATCAGCATCTCGGCACGCGGCTTAGGATAAAGCATTGCCAGCACTCCAATCGAGAAAAAAAGCAAAAAGATAATAGCCATCAATTTCCTTCCCCAATTCCCTGCCTTTTCAATCAGGAATTGCCATGGGGACAGTTTTACAATGTTGACAGTCTTATCGCTCCCCACATCATACTTTTGCCTCAATGCCTGTTGTGTTTTTTCCTCTTGCAACTGATCCTCGTATTCTTCAACAAACCCTTTTTGGAATTTCATCGCTTCCTCCTCCAAAATCCGCTTTTCTGTGCTTTTGATTCTTTTACTGATTCGGTTACATCTCCCGCTTTCGCCAAAGCATCAGCCATCATTTCCGCTAAATAGACATTTTCATCCACCGTCGCAAACGGATCTGGAAGCCAGGATGCAAAATAAGTTGCGTCCGTCCTACTTCCCATCCTTACTTTGACATCATGCTGCTCTGCTTGGCTACAGAAATTAAACAGATACTTAGTGTTCTGATTGTAGACCTGCTTTACAGCGTACTGGAATTGATTAATTTCATTTGGTTTTGTGCCTGCAACCAGCACTTTAATATCCTTCTCCAGCCAAGTAATCTGTTCTCGCGACCTCAGCCCATGAATATCCCCGAAGTCGTAAATATAAAACAAATACGGCAATCTAAGCGCTTTGGGAACGCTGCCGGGATCATAATACATATCCAGTCCTTCGTAAGTAACTTTTCCTGCTGCAGCATCTTCCTCCGCAGCTGTATAAGTTGCTGCCAGCCGACGGATATAATCAGAACCATTAAGTTCAATATACGCCGTCTTGTATCCCCGATCATTGAGATATTTAGCAAGACTCAGTGCGTGGGTCGTCGTTCCGATCCTGGGCATGATTCCTAAGACAGCCACTGTTGTTTTCCTTTTTTGTACTGCAGACTTCGCCCCCGCTGTTTCGCCCTCCTCTGCATGATCCTGCAATAACTGGTAGTCAAACTGCTCTGGATACGCTTCTAGGCACTCTGGAATACGGTAAAGCTCATCAATTTGGACAAAAGCTGTGACTCCACACCCTGCAAGGCTCAGAATCAGCTTCCTGTCCATTTTAAAATCTGCGACGATACAAATTACCTTCACCTGCATTTGCTGCGCTCTTTGCGCAAAATGAAGGCTCTTTTCCGCTGAAAGCATCGTATTGATGACTGCAAAATCTGCATCCACAAATTCCATCACCTCTTCTATGATTTCAATATCACCATTTTCCTCAACCACCTCTACCTCGTCAAATTTTTTGATTTGATCAGTAATCTGCTCGTGGCCGGCAGCAAGCACAAGTTTATATTTCATAGACACCTCCTTCACCCTACTTCTGCTCATCCATATTGCTTCGCAGAATCTGGTTTACCGTAGAGTAGCTGACGCTTTCTTCGCTGCTACTGAACTGACTTACGTTCTCCTCGCCGTATTTAGCACACATTTTCTCATAATACTTCTCACCTTTTTCTTCACCGAACTGCGCTTTGAAAAAGCTTAATCCTTTTGCCACATGTTGATTTTGCTGCAGCTGCGTCTCTGCTTCCGCATCAGAAGCAGCGTTTGCTAATATAACCTGCGACTCTGAAGGGTCTGACTGCTCAGGCCGCAGTTCTGATTCAATAGTAGAATCTCGCTGATTAGATGCTGCAGTGCCCTCCATATTGTTTGCTTGTATTTTTTCCTGCTCTATCTGCGGCATATAATCCATTACGCTTTGCAGTCGAAGTTCTTCTTGCTGAGCAAGATCTTCCTCCCCGCTGTTCCGCTCCTGCGGATCCCCAATCAAATCATCCATGCTGCCTCCGGCAGCTTCCGTACGCTGCAAGATGCGCGCGGTTTTGAGAATATCACGATCATCAAACATAGCATCACCGCCAAGTTCACGGATTGCATCAGTTCGTTGGACAAAATCGCTGTACTGTACCGGCTCTCCGCTTTCCTGCGCAGTCCGCTCCGATTTCGCCTTTGACAGCTGATAATTTTGCTCCAATATCTCCTCCGCCTTTTTATAATCCTCACCGGTGAGATATTCGCCCTGCAGCGTTCTGCCCTGTCCTTCATGACCCTGCTGCAGCTCATCATTATCTGCAGGATTATCTGAAGTCTGCTGCGTCTGCTCAGATGTCCTTCCCGTATAATGACTATCCTGCTGATTTGAGTTAGAAGATTTTCCGGCATCTGTTCCAGAGTTCTGATTTTGCACTGCGTCCATACGCCTACGGTACCGCCGTAACTCTGCCTCAGACAAATACTCGCTGGCGCTCCGGTTCATCTGCTCCTCACGACGCTCTCTTTCGTCATCTTCTTCATCATCCATCTCCCGTTCCTGGCCGCGGCGCAGATCAGTCAGCTTATCTTTTAGTCCTGTCAATTCCGAATAGGTTCCATGGGCGATGTCTCCGGCAGCGCCTACTACCTTACCTCCCGAAGTTCCCAGGAACAGCTCCGCGATTTCCTTACGCTTGATTGCCACGATGAGACACATAGATATCATCATAAAGAGAACCGGCAGCAGACCGTAGGTTGCTGTAGCAGTATACAAAAAATTCATGATGATAAATAAAATCGCCATGAAAAACACCAGAATTATTTTGACAGCTGAGGATGACAGTAGCTTCAGTGCCCACCGTTTCAGCAGACGAGTGCCATATCCGGGAATTAACGCCAAAACGAAAATGAATGTGCCCAGAATTGCCAAGAACAGCACGAAGAATTGATAGCCCAGTATCAAGACTGAAAAGCCCAGGATAATAATCAGCAGCAAAAGATCAAAAATGAAAAAGATCAGCGCAAGGCCAAAGCGTTCAATCTGTGCCGCCGTATTACCTTTTGTCAGTCCCGGATGTTCCAGATCTCCGATGTATGCAAGCCTTTCATCAGAATCAACCTCTAATGGCAGAATCGTGTCCTCGTGTTTCTGCGCCTGCTTCATGCTGCCAAACTCTAGATATTGCCACTGGGAATGTACCATGACGTTAAAGATCAGAATCACGGATTTGTCCCCCGCTGTTGCCTCCTCTGCCTCCTCATTGGTCAGCGTATCATAGGGTGCATCCATCACTGTAGATGACAGTTCCGTTGTGATATCGTTAAGCGTACTGAGTACAAACATTGGTCTCGCGTAGAAAAAAAGTCCCACTGCAATAATCATCGTGACAGCAAGCAAGCCACCAATGACCTGAGATTGTCTGTTACGTAGCAGTTGGATTAAGAAATAGAATGCTGCGATAGCAATGAAATATGTTGCATAGCTGTCAAAGACAATTTTTCGCATGCTGTTGAAAAAAGGGGTGATAAAATCACTAATTAGATTATAGATATCAACCCCTAACGCAAACCGCGTTGCAACTGCTGTCAGGCAGCCAATATTTTTACTCCATCCGAAAATACCGTTAGCAAGAAGATTAAATATCACTGCTCCCGGACTGGATAGAATTGAGGTGTCCTCCATGTCCAGATAGTAATTATCACGATACTCCAAGTAACTGCCCTGCGCTTTGACTTGATCCAGAGAAGAAAACAAGCCGTCATCTGCCCCACCGTCCGAGCCTGCAGCATATACTGCCACTGTATTCAGTGCAATAATCAAGACTATGCACAGAGCAAATTTCGCGTACCTTTTCATGATGCGTCACTCCTCGTTTTTTCCTCTCCAGGCGTAGTATTAAATGCGTCAATAATGTCCTGCCAAATTGCATCAAATCGCAATACCCCAACATGGCCTTCAAGATCCTGAAACAGACAGGTACGATTCGGCAGCTTCATCACGAGTTCTATATTCTCATCCGTTGCTTCCAGATTCAAAAATTGCAGTGATTTTACAATTTCTTCTCGAGTCTTCGCTTTGAAGCAGAACTTGTATGTGATGGCTTCTCGCAACCCTGGACTGTCAACATCGGATACGCTATGGCCGATAAAGATAGCGCTGGCATACAGCGATCTTCCCATTCTGGCCAAAGAGTTAGTCAGCTTTTTCCCCATTTGGGTCGTATTCAGCGCCCACGACTCGTCAAAAACAATGATATCAAATTCATTTCGGTCAGCAGCTGCAAACTTCATACAAAACGAAGCGATTGGCAGCATCAGAACTGTCGATAATCTTTCTTCCTGGGTATAGTCCTGTTTTGGCGTTTCCGCGTCAGGCATTGTCATATTCTGGATCTGCAAAATGTTGATCTTTTTTGTGAATCTCAATCCATCCTCATCTCCATATCCAAATAACAGTTTTGCCATGCCAGCGCGGCGCAGCAGCTGAATCTTCCTGGCCAAATTTTTGGCTACTGGCTTTAGCTCATCCTCATCAGGAAAGTTCGCCAGGATCTCCGCAAGCAGGTTCATACATGGTTTCCCCGCTGTTCTGATCTGATCGATTGCTGCTAGAATTGCGGTGTACTCCAGATCTTTTGATGTTATTCCAAAATACTCGCAAAGAATGTTAGTCGCCAATTCCGCAGCCTGATCGATGTCATCTCTGTAAATTATGAATGGATCCAAGCTGCCCTGGCCTTTATCATCCGGCGATAAGGTTATAATGGATATTTGATCCGCCAGATAAGGCAGACACTCAGCCCATCGATCACGGTCACCTTTTGGGTCAACAATCAGGACTTTAGCTCCCGCATATAGCACGTTAAGATAAGCAAGAAGGTTGGCATTAAAGCTCTTTCCGCCACCTAACGTACCCCAGAAAAAAGCAGATGCGGAGTTGTTAAGCCTACAAGCACGGGCAAGGTCCAAGAATACAAGTTTGTCCAGAACTCCTGTTGTACCAATGTACGGTCCTAGGTTATCTCCCAAAAGCCGAGTTACAGCAAACATGGATCCAGCCACAGTTCTCGGCGGCAGAGGTATAATGTAATCTGTCATATATCTGCCTGCGCCGGGAATGCATTCCATAAATAGCTTAAATTGATCTGCCATGGAACGCTCAACGATGAACTGTTTATCCTCATACCGTTCCCGGACGAATTTTGCGTGAGCTTCCATCAAATCCTTATCATCACTGGCAATGCAAAATGTGACTGATACCTTGCACAGTGGATCTCTCGTGCGGCGCAGTTCCGCCTCCAGCTGATTTGCTTCGCTGGCAGCTGCTCGCAGCTCGTCCGGGATCCGCGCTGACTGCGCTACGTGTTCCTGCTGTGATTCTATTTCCTGCTTCTTTCCGCTAATTTTTTTAAGAGATTCCCTATACTCGATTGTCGTAATGTGAATGCAAACTTCTGTGGCATAAGGGTAATCCTGCAGCAGCAAAAGCCACTCACCTCCAGGATAGATCATGCCATCCGGAACCGATGCCATAGACAAGAATGTCTGATACGATATTGTCCCGTCTGTATTTTCACAGGTAATATACCGATGTGCTTTTGGATTTATCAGTGCTTCCGACAATGTTAAAATATCCGTCTGTAACGGACGGATTGCCTTTTCTCCATCTTTTAACACGGGAGCTGATGCTGGCTTCCATGCAGAACCATCTGCATTCTTTCGAAGTTTTCCATCGCCGTTGCTGATGCCCCGGCGAGTCATTCGCCGGTATAACCACTGCACGGTCTCTACGTCTGCCGGTTCCATGCGGATCCTCCGGGTTTGAGATTGGCAGTAATTCCCGGCAACCTCTTTATATGCGCGTATGTCACTTTCCAGAATATCCCTTTGTTCAACGTCAAACAATTCGTTGATTGCCTTCATCGGTTTCCTAATCAGCTCTTCAAGATTTCCCCCGCTGATCTTCTGTCGTTCTAGCTTTGCGATCAGATAGATGTTATAATCATTTGTGGCACCGTTATCCTTTATCTTCTGTTCCAGGTAATGCAATGTTCCTTTAGCGTGTGCCTGGGACACTGCATATAACGGATCATTGCGATTCATCGCGTCCATCAGCGCCTCCTGATGCTTCCTGACATCCTGGGCAACTGGAATAATTAGAAGCTGCGCTTCCTGTCCGATGTTTGAGATAAACCTTGTCACACGATTCAAAAGCATGATTTTTTTATCCTTTGACAGATAGTCATAACTCACGCCCAAGATTTGATAACATGCCCAACACTCAGCGCGTTTATTAAAAATCAAATTCCCCTCAAAATACTTGATAGGAAACTCATAATTCATTTCTCTCCCCTCCTCTTTTTCTTTCCAGTTTTGCCTTTACTGCTCTGTAATCTGGCATCAATAATGTTAATAATCTCTGTTCCGCGATATAATACGTTCTGGAAGCAACCCTCTGTATAATCATTGCACTCCTGGAATTTTGATAGGTATTCCGGCAACAGCCTATACTCCACATATCCCAGAGCAAACTTATGCGGCGACTTTCCGTCAAACTTCATTTTTGTAAAAAATTTCATAATCAAGAAAGGTATTGCCCCGTACCTGATTACCCAAGGAATTGCCGCAAAAACCGAGATTTTTGATAAAATTACCACCAGTACAAGTCCCACTACAAAAAAGAGCAGATCATTTGCTGCGACCGGAATCCAAAGTTTCAAAGAATCAATCGAATATAGCTTTTTTTCGTATTGCCAAACTGTAGCGTATGAACGCAGCACAATAACGCGGTCTTCATCTTTTGCCATTCTTCTCTCCTTATATCATGTTGAACAGCTTTTCGCCAATTCCCTTTAGCGACTCTGGAGAAGAAATGAGAAACAGGCATAACGCTCCCAAGACAATAAAAATTACCATCTGTACCCAAGCCTTTTTAATAAGGAATCGCACAATCATAAATGCGCATACTGCCAAGGCCAAATACCAAATCTGGTCTAATGCCCATTCTCCAAAATTTTTACCTGTCTGTAAATCACCGCTGCTGGCAGCAAATGTCGGTGCCGTCGCACAAAGGATTAGCAGCACTGCAGCTATAGCAATAACAGCCGCTCTCATAATCATATTTCTTCTTTCCATCTTTTTGTTTAAGTAATTAATATTCATTTTTCATTCCCTCTAAATTCTCGTGTCTATTTTTTTGATATAAAACCTGTCTCCGTCCCTTTCAGCAGTCAGATACAGATGTTGAGGCAGAGCCACCCCGCTGTTAGCAACTTTAATCTTTACGTCAATCACATAGTTATCAGTTTCTGCGACATAAACTGCTCTTAAGTTGTCAATGCTCTCAAACTCCATGCCCTCCACAGTATTCGTTATACCGCTGCCCTCCGAAACGTAATACAACAGATCATTGTCGCTGCCGCCATAGTAAACCTTACAGAAACTCTCTACAACAGATGTAATCTGATCTTTTTCGCTATTGGAGACTTCCGTTCCACTAATCGTACCTGACGCAGCCCCGACGTCTGCCACCTCCATGCCCGGCATAATCTGTGGATATTCATCCACAGCATACCTGCCTCCACTGGAGACCACCGGCACCTTCAAGTTGAACTTGTTAGTCATCCTTCCAATTTGTGCCTCTACAGTTACTGTAACATTCACACGATTCCCATCAAGCAGCTGCACATCCACCGCATTTACGGCGATAACAGTGATTGCCGCTCCTTCGTCCGGAGCTTCAATGCGAAGATTTCTTGCTGTATAAGCTGCAATTCTGTTCTCGTAGTCGCTGCCAAGTTCTCCATCAAAAGTAAGGTACTCTCGTACAAATTCTTCGGCAAATGCCATAGAACCATCTCTTAACTCCTGCTCTGAACTGACTACCGCCATGTACGTCTCCAGCGCTTCACGCTGCTTTGAAATGGTATTTCCCATGATGATGTCGGCGGCACCCTTGATAAAAACTGCTCCCAGCATGATCCAAAGCAAAATCCTCCCTGCAGTTCGCATCCTTGTAGATTTGATTTTGGATACTTTTACTTTTTTCTCCTTTTTCAACTTTTTCCTCCTTTCTAAAACCCTCTATACTCATTGTCGGTTTCAAAATCTTTCGGACTATCATATTCATCGTAATACTCTTCATCGCCCTGCCGAACTACATCCAAACCTTCCTGCTCGTCAAGCAACATTTTCCCCCGCATATAATTTCCTGGCCTGATGTCTGAGTCTTGGAAATTATATGCCTGAAATTCCCAAGTGTCTGCACCCACAGAATACATAAACCTGCCGAGCGTATCTCCAAGCTCTGCAGCCTTGGTATTACCCAGCACCATCTCAGACGCCTGAGAGTCGACCATTCTGCCGCTTATTCTGATCGGTAGGTTATTCTTGATCTGTCCAACGATCACCTTTGCATCGGGACGTTGCGTAGCCAAAAGCATATGTATTCCCGCTGCACGAGAAAGCCTTGCCAAAGATGACATCTCCTTTTCAATTTCATAGAAAATGGCTTTGTCGGCTGCCTGCAAACCAGTCTTGTCCAGCATTTCCGCAATCTCATCGCATACCAACACAATCCTTGCCAGCTCATCATTGGGATATTTCCGATTGTACTCTGACAGATTCTTCGTTCCTGTATGCCGGAACAGATCAAGTCGCATCATCATCTCACGATTCAAATCTTTCAGCAGATCCAGTGCATCCTGACGCCGGGTGATGACCTCACCAAAGCTTTCAAAAGCGGAAAACTCAATTCCACCCTTGAAATCAATCATATACGGTTTTACACCTTTATAAATGCACTGCCAGAATAGACAGCGCAATGCTACAGACTTGCCTGATCCGGTGACTCCAGCAATTAACGCGTGAGGATATTTATCCAGATTGAACTCCACCGGTCCCAGCAGATCTTCACCGGCGACAATAACGAACTCTTTGTCACTGATGCACTGATCTGACCATGGAAGATTGGTGCTAAGACCATCGCTGCTTGGCACAGTGTGCATCTTGATGATTTGCTTCGTGTGTGGAGGAGCCTCAAATTTAACAATATTGCAGTCGAAAGCGGTCTCCAACTCCGATTTACGACTCCGCCAATCAGTGACTGTCAAACCGGGAGATCTAAATGACAGAATAACCTTTTTCCCGTCAACTTCCTTACCGATTTGCTCCGGATACTGGCCCTGGCGATTACAAAACTTAATTGATGCAAATGCCTCTGCTGCATCCGTCGTCTGACCTTCCATTCTGCTGAATCCATATAATGTTAGAATTGGTGCTATCCAAATTAAATGAATCGCAATCGTGAAGATATTGAACTCTCCCTCCGAAAAAAACTGTCCTAAAATGACATCCCGTAAATAAAAAATCACCCCGCAGCCAAGGGTGACCAAAATAAACGCCAATATCAAGTTGGGGTTCTTGACCATCTTCTTAACTCCATTGCCAACACCCCGAAAAAAAACTTCCGCACCGGCTTCTAGCTGCCGGTCAAGCTTGCTCTGATTCATTGTTAATCACTCCACTCCTTCCCTAAATATGCGCTTGTTGTAGCGGCTTGAGCATGTCCCAGCTGCTTCTGTACTTGTCTGCGAGCTTCCCTTCTTCCAAATCCATTTCCCCGCTGCTGCCGATATCGCATCCTGGAATTGATCCGACGCAGATCATGTGTAGGTATGCCTAGTGCGTTTGCCTTCTTCTTTAAATAAGCAGTCGAATAATCAAACGCCCTGTCATCGCCAGACTTGCCCTCTAACAGCTCTTTTAGATGGGTTTCAAGAAAAACATCCTTTATGGCATCTACGTGCCGAGATTTTCGACCTTTTCCGCACCTGACGAAAAGCTTAATACCGTCTTCGGTAATCTCAATGTCCGCTGCTCTTAAATCTCCAATCTCTGCAATCCGCAAGCCTGACCGCACCTGCAGACGCAGGGCGACCCTGACCGTTTCATTATTCAACCTGTTGATTTTGCGTAAATACGTCTGCTCTGGCAAAACCGGTTCCCTGCCGATTGGCGCCTGCTTGCACTGTTTGCGTAGATCGACCAGTTCTTGCCCGTAGAGCAGGCTTTTAGGTGCATCAAGTATATCCCGTTCATATTTTTTGACCGCCGCAATATATTTTCCGCCCTGCTGTGTGTTTTTGCAAAGCGCCCTGATTACTTCAGCTATGCCTTGATCTGGACGAATTTTCTCATCCAACCGCTCCAGGCAGCCAACATATCCATCAGCAGTCAGACGAGATATCTTTTGTTCTGCGACCAGCTGATACAAATGCTCGCGATAAGCTTCAATATCAAACATCATCCACCTCCACTATCTGTGCAAAATACTCATAACGTCTATACCATACCACCCAGCTAAAAGCACTGCCAATATAATGGCGACAGCTATCTCTCCAAGACTGCCGGTTTTGATTGGCAATATACTGAGTTTTTTGTTCGATACAGGATAAAGCCACATGATACCTCCGGGGTTGCAGGTATCCAGCAGCAAATGAGACAGCATTCCCGGTAAAAGACCAAAATATAGGCTCCATGCGGCCAAGACAAAATCATCGTTCGGCAAAATATTGATTACCGTTCCAAGCGCCAATGCCAGGATCAAAACAAACAGTGGAGTATGAAAGAAACCTCTGTGCTTTGTCACAGCTGAAACTACATAAGATGTAATTTTCGCTGCAGCTGATGACCGAGATACTTTTGACCTGGTGTGATCAATATCTGGCAGCAATGAACCGATAACAGCGCCGGACATAATTGCGGCTGCAGCAACCTTGTCTCCAGGATTAAGTATCGCGATTACCGCTGTTCCCGCCAAGGCACCTCCCAACGAATGTGTTATATATGTCATTTTCTTATCTCCTCTTCTATCGTCATCTTTATCTGATAAACTGATGTCCATGGCAAATATATCTGTTCTCCTCCCATATTGAGTTCAAGACCAATTTCTTCCCACACCACCGCATCACAATTATTCAACACTTCTTTCGGCGAACCATATGGTTGAACAGAAAACAAATGTATCTCTGTTAATCCCTTCCGATGTAAAATCTGCATTTTATATGCTACCTGTCGGCCGTCTTTCTCAAAATAGACTTTCCTGTTTTCTTCTTCCGCTTTTATAATCTGCTTCTTCTTTTTCAACCTTTTCTCATAGAACCAAGCAGCAAATACTGCTATAATTGTACTTAAGAATAAACTAATCATTTTACGGAGGTACTCCTTTCCATGTTTAAAAAAATACTGCCTGATGTCATCAACAATCTAATCAAGCAAGATTTTACTTTTATTAACCGCCTAAAATTCTATTTCAGGACACTATTACTCTTTTTAGTATTCTTATCCTTCTTCGGCAATGACACCTTAGATGCTTTGACCACTCTTGATTCTTTCAGAAATTCGGTCTTCATCTGCTGGATTACAGAAAATGAATCAATTCTACTATCCGTTGAAAAACTATACTTAAACTTTGAGTTTTTCATTCTCATACTACTCATTCTTTCAGACCGAACAGACATATACACTGTTGAATTGACCTGTTTATTTGAGGCGCTCATTTCTTTCCAAATCTATTACTTGCTTATTCTGCAGTTGTTTTCAAATCTACATATTACATCGAGGGGGATAGACTATTGGCTTGATCTTTGCCTTAACAGCAATCTAAGTGCCTTTCCACTCCTCTTCTCTTTTGGGGTCAATCTATTTTTCACAGGTATGACGATTGGGGGATACTTTTATCAACGCCATGAATAAAATCAAAGCCAGAGGGTAAAGGTGGGATTCCTCCCTTCTCTCTCTGTTTTCTTTTGTATGTAAAAGGTATCTTGCCCTCTGGTACGAATCGAACTAATTAAGATGAATCTCTCGATCAGAGATCTGAAACTCTGTCTCTCCGATTACAATAGCGTTTTTCTTGATTCTAAATATCTCTGTTGTCCTCGTCCCATCTCCCCAATCGAGCGTTATCTCAGTCACATCGTCATTAACGCTATACTGTGCCCACTGGCTGCTTAATGGTATGGATTCTGACTCCGTATCCTCCCAATAGTAGACCACCATCGTCCCGTCTTCGTAAAAAGTATAGGTAATTGGCTTTCCTTCAAGAAATTCATCATAATAGACATACGTGTTTTTAAAGATTCTCTCCAACTTCTTCTCTTGGCTCTGATTAAACAATTCCTCATTGTCATCAATTTGAGATAACTGCTGATCAGACTGCTGCTTATCTGCAGTACCCACTTCACTAGGATCTGCAATATCTGCAGATTCTGTCCCCGCTGTTCGCGGTCCCATGATCAGCAAAGCTGCCGCCAGAACCGCTGCCAACAGTAAAACTACTGCTATGGCGACCTTTTTTCTTCTCATCACTATTGTTCTCCTACTCTTTTACTCGCAAATATTTCATCGGATCCACCGGCGTGCCATTTACCCGCACTTCAAAATGCAAATGTGGCCCGGTAGAAACACCCGTATTTCCGGATAATGCAATTACATCTCCAGCTTTAACTTTCTGTCCCTGTCTTACTTTGATTATGCTATTATGCCCATAGCAGGTCACAAGTCCATTCCCGTGATCGATTTCTACATACTTGCCATAGCCTCCATAGGTGCCTGCGATCACAACCGTGCCGGATGCGGCTGCAACGACCGTTGACCCTTCTGGCACTCCGATGTCAATACCTGCATGATTCGTGCTGCCGCCAGCATAAGACGCATCTGTTCTGTAGCCGAACTCCGAAGTAACGTATGTAGATGTTGTTGGCCACAACAGATCTCCTCCCGCTCCAGATCCGTAGTAGCCGGCCGCCTCAAAATGCCCGCTGTTGATTTCCCCAGATGCAGAAAACGGCGTGCCATTGGCAGTACCTGAAATCTTGATAGAATTGCCTGAAATACTTCCCTCTACTTTGATCGTCATTCCAATTTTTGAAATTCCAACCAGAGTTCCAAATTTTTCATTGATGATGGAATTATTTTTGCTATTCCGGGTGCCCATGATAAACTCAACTACAGTCTTATCGCCTTTGGCATGATACTGATGCTTTGCATCCGTTTCTGCATCACTTTTGCAGTCACCCAATACTGCAATGATCTCCTTAGTCGTTCCTCCACTGAAGGTTAATCTATACTGATCTCCGATGTTGTCTCTGCCGCCGTAATATGTACCCATCGCCACTAGATAAGCATCACCCTTACGCCGAAACCCCTCGGCGTCAGTCCGGCACATTTGATTTAACTTAAACTGAGGTGACGATGTATCCAGTTTGATTGTATAAAGGCGCTGATCAAACTGCGGCATATAGGAGAAAAAATCCGTCCGTGCCGGTGATCCAGGCACTTCCATCTGTACTTCAGAGTTTTTTGAGCTCGCAGTGAATTTTCCGCCTGAGACAGTTCCTTTAATATCTGCTGCGTTGATACCCCCGGAAATATCCATTGTGATCGAATTGCCCCGGATATCACCGGTAATCGTAATCGGCAGCGCCACATTAGCACCGTAAGCCGACGACTCATCTAAACCACCGCCCAAAATACCCGCAATCAGCACGAATATCATCATTACCATCAAAAAAAAACTTCCTATTCCGAAGCCTATAATGATTTTTTTCATGATTCAGTTTCTCTTTCTGTCCCATTGTGGGACACTCAATTCCCTTAACTAAGAATCTTCCCAATCTAGAGATTTCAGTAACTCATATTTGCTGCGATCTACTGTTAATACTCGAGCAGATTTTTCATTAATTTTTTGGACATTCGTAAATCGTTCCTTATCACAGATAATCCATTGCAACACCTTGAAGTCCTCTAAAATAGGTTTTATTTTAGAGGAACTAAGGCAACTATGATTTCTTAACATAACTTCTTTTAATTTTCGTTTAAAATCGTCGGCTCTAAAATTGATATATCGTTCTCGATTGCTCAGCGCATATAGTCGTGGCTGAGACATCAGTTCATCAACAACCGATAAAAAAATTCTAATTAGTAAAACACCATCCATTTGTAACTCCCTGTCCCATGATGGGACACCACTTAATCACGGTGAGCAAAATATGATATTTTTATGATTTGCAGGATATTATTGAAATCTGAAATCACTTGTAAATTTGTATCCTGCAGACTGTTAATATCTAATATCTTCGTAAATCGTCTTGCTGTCTCATTTGCTAAATTTTTATCACCATTCAATATTTGTTGGCCTACTTCAGTATGTACCAAACTATCACTGAGTTCTTCCAATCCTTTCAACTTTTTTGTGCATCGTGCCGATTCTTTGGCAAATGCAGAAATCATTCCTATACGCATATTACTTCACCTGATTCTTACTTTTAACCTATCCAATTGCCGTCTTCATTTCCGTCCCACTGTGGGACATTGGCAAATTCACCATTCTTTCTGAACATAATCGACAATCTCTATACCAACAATCAAATTCTCAATTTCATCTACAAAATCCTCAATTTCAAGTATTTCACCCTTTTGATTTTTCAGCTTTGCCGAGAAAATGCCGCTTTCCTTGAAAAAATTACAGTCATTCTCTACAAAATGTTGTATATCATCCTCATCAGCTTCAACAATATAGCAGGGATCCAATAGGATTGCTCCTTTGCAGTTTCCGTTTACTTCAACTGCAACGTGTCCCACATAGTCCCATTGCATCAATGTAATTCTGATAGTGTGTCTCCCAAAGCAAATATTTGGATCATACTTCTCAAGCATCTTCAGTGCCTCCCTTAACCTTTTTCAATCCATCAAGCGCATAGCAACCTGTATAGCCTTCCAGCATCACGCACATTTGACCGCATACTTCAAACGGACTTGAGCTTACAAGGAACACTTTGTTTTTATTTTTTTCTGTCACATGATATTTTTCGTTCATAATAACTTTATCTCCATTTGTAATCATAATAAACACCGCCTCTCTTTCTGACTGATTGTTTTCTTTTACTCCAATGCGACCCGTGTTCCGCCCCGTCATGAATGTCTGCCAACCGTAGCAGCCCGACGGATAACAGCCTCAGCATACCAAACAGTCCAACCACTATTCCAACTCAGCAAATACATCACAGTTACTACTATAGTTAGCACTACTGTATTATACATATTCTGCTCCCAATGTCACAGCTCAAAAAACCTCGTTACCGGAAAAATCTCTACTTATTTTTTTAAATACTATTACTGGTAACAAAAAAGGCTGCAGAATACCGATAGCTATGCTAAATTACCAACTCCTACCGAAAATAAACTGGTAACAGTTCACCTGTTCATTGCTTTTTTTGGTTACCGGTAGAAATCTGCACCAAATATGCCTTGATTGCCTCCGTGATGACTCGCTCCAGTTCCGCTGACTCTACCTGGTCAGCCTCCGGAACATCCAGATTTGCAAAAGCTTTTGCTGTCGATTTAAGAACCGGCGTCAGGTTAATCCGATTCATCGGCTTCGTGGGGCTAATCATTTCACAGAGTTCTTCAGCAGAAAGATACTGCTCGTTACAGCGTTCTCTGATTTGCTTAATCAAAGCAAGGCCCGGACATTTCGTTTCCTGCATCGCATCAAAAAGTGCTGATTGCTGCTCCTCACTCAGGGCTGCAATCAATTCGGCGACTGGAATCGTCAATTTCTTGTCATCAACCATTTGCAGAATTTCCGGTATGAGTTTCTTCAGTGCCAGATATCTCTGCAATGTTGTTCTGCTGATGCCCATAATTCTGGCAGCCACTTCATCTGTCCGTTCTGTCCCATCGTGGGACAGTATTGCCGGGTTCTGCTGTGCTTCCATCTTTATCAATGCATATTTAGTGCTGTATGCATCAGCACGCTCACTGGGAAGCTGCTCCTCACGCTGGATATTGGAATCAAGCATCCAATACGCAGCCTTAATATCATTACAATCTTTTAAGACTCGAATTTGCCCCAACTGGCTGCTTAGGCTATGATGTCCAAGTTTACGCATTGCATCTCTTCGGTTGTGCCCGGCAATGACTTCATAGTATCCAGTCCGATCTCGATCAGCTCTCAGTATAATCGGCGATATCAATCCGTTTTTTTCGATACTTTTGCATAACTCCAACTGCTTAGCTTCAGAAAGTCGATTGAACGGATGTACCTTTACACCGGGAACATTTATTGTTGTATGCCAGTCCAGCATTCTATCAATGTCAATTATAATATCCTGCTCCTGCTTATTAACTTCCTCTTGATTCGCAGAATTATCTGCAGGTAGTCCGAACATTTCTTCCAATGGTGTAAAATTGATTTTTCTTTCACCCATCACCATTCACCACCTTCCTTCTGTTATAGCTTTTATATCGCTGCATAAAACTGCCTATCGACACAAAAATTCCCTCTGTCCCATCGTGGGACATTTCATCAGTAAGCATTTCAGCATACGCACCCAGTGTTTTCACTATTTTCCCGTCTCTTGTTCTCCTGTCGTAGTAACCATAGTGAATCAGATATCGATCAGTTCCTATTTGCAGGACATCACCAATTTCAATCTGGCTTCCTTCCAAGTTTACATATTGCGTAATACCCATATACTCTGTCAGCCAATTTTGATATGCTTTGGCAGCCGCACCATCCGGATCAAAAGAAGTGATTGCCTCCTGCTCCTTTGATGCCCTCGAACCATTGACCTGCAAAGGAATAACTGTCTCAAATTTGGGTATGGTATTTCCAAAGGCTGCATCAAGCTGCAGCACAGTATCTTTTTGACTTCCGCTGCGGCCGTCTACCATCGTAAGCAGGATTCCCGCAATCTGCAGATCTGGATTAATCCGTTTTGCAAGAGATATTGACTTAAACAACTGCTCCATCCCTTTAACTGCAAAAACCTGTGCCTGTACTGGGATTACTACCTCATCAACTGCGACTAGACTGTTAATTGTCAATAATCCCAGCGAAGGTGATGTATCAACGATAATATAATCATATTGATCTCGAATATCGTTAATAATCAGCCGCAAAATCTGTTCTCGCTGGAATGCGTTAATTAACGACATTTCCAGCCCTGATAGAACTATATTTGCCGGAAAAAGGCTTATTCCAGGTTTTAAGGCAAATTCGACGGCATTATACTCTGCTGCCTCTCCATTTGCCTTTGCCATAATCAAATCTGTAACTGTATGCGACAGTTTATCTGGTCGTTCAATACCCATGTTATATGTCAGATTAGCCTGTCCATCCATATCTATCAGCAGAACCTTGAACCCAGCATGATTTAACATATCCCCCAGCGCTGCCGCGGTTGTTGTTTTTCCAACGCCGCCCTTTTGGTTTGCTACAGCAATTACTTTTCCCATGCTTTTTCTTCCTTTCCGTCCCACAGTGGGACATTTCCTCTCCGTCCCATCATGGGACAAAATATAAGTCAAAACTTTCTTTGCAACCTTCCGTTTGCAGGCCTAGTAAATATCAGAATGTTATCTGACTGTTTTATCACAGCAGCTGCTTCCTCCATATGAAAAGAATCTGAAGAAATTATATCTTTAGATATCATTTCATTCGCCTCTTGCAAAGCAGCATCCTCATCTGGTGCATTTATCTCTACAACGGCTGCCATCTTTTGTGTTATCTCGACCTGAAATCTCATATAATTATTCTCCTTTTTGGCATTAAAAAAGGGACATAACGAATATGTCCCTTAGTGAGCGTGTTCTCTATTTGTTCTCTGTTAGTTCTCTATTTTCATCAAATTATAAAGAAATATGACATTTCAATCCATTGAAAATGCAAGTTTCAAAACATAGTAAGCATCTTATATAGCTTCTACACCCCCGTCGAAACCTTTACACCCCCATAAATGTTTATATGGCTATTTTACAACACTTTCACTTTGTTTTCAACAGGAATAAATTGTATTATTTTGAAATATTTATAAAAAAAAACCGCCAGTTCTCTATATTTGTCAAAAGAAAGTTCATCCATGGTCTCTCAGAAGAGTATTTTCAATGCATGAAGCAGTATGTAATTTTAAAAACCGTTTTCCTAAATGCGCATATCTCATCGTAGTTTCGTCCCACGGTGGGACGCATATATTTAATTGTAAAACACCTTGGTATACTCCGTTCGCGTATCAGCAATATGGTAAACAAAAACCTCATTCTGAATTCGTCTATATATTGCAATATGCTTCTCACAAATGACCATCCTATAGCCTTGCTCATTCAGCCATTTATCGGGAGTTAATGAGCCAGAGTCAGGAAATGACTCCAGTCTACCGATTATTTTAAGAATGGTTGAAGACACTTTTAAAGCCGTAGATTTTCCAAATTGATAATAGTACCAATCCTCTATACGCTTCAAATCTTCCCAGGCTGTTGGTAGAAGCGTTACTTTACATGTCATTTAATCTTTCCTCCAGCATCGCCTGCGCTTCATCAAGAGAGTATGTCTTTGTGCCGCTCAGACGCTCCTGCTCTGCTTGGAGGATTTTTGCTCTCATCTGTAAGATTTGTTCTCTTCTCTCGAATGCTTCAATATTCATCAAGACCATATCCCCTTCACCATTCTTCGTAATATAGATTGGCTCATTTGTCTCTTTAGCAATATTTGAAACCGCATTATAATCATTTCTCAGAGTAGTTGACGCTTTAATAATCATGCAGGCCACCTCCATATATCATTTTTATGGTATAATTATACCTTTTTTCTGCTTGAATGTAAAGTGACAATCTCAAACTCTGTTTTACTTCTATGTCCCACGGTGGGACGCAGCCTTATCTAATACCTTCAAAAATTTCTTTGCTGTCATATGACTAAGTCTCGATTGATATCTTTTCCCTCATTATAAATTTCAATCCAATACATTTACACCCCCATATTTGTTACTGTATTCATTTTACATTACTTTTGTACTGTTTTCAACCAGTAATTTTTGACACATTGCGCGCTACAGCATCCAGCACAAAGAAAAACAGGAGCCTGGAAAAATTCTTTCCTCAGCTCCTGCAGATTATCATGCGCACATACTAGCAGATGTGCATACGATACCTTAGTTCTCCGCTTGCTCTTTTTTCTTAAAATAAGCGTGATAGAGAATATACCCCGCAATCGGAATTACGACACCGATGACGGAATTCATTGGATCTTCCCAAAGGGTTGTTACCAGTACCACCAGCGACAGCAGAATGGTCACTGCGGGCAGCACGGGATAGCCCCAAACCTTATATGGTCTTTCCATCTGCGGATTTCTCTTTCTAAACACATAGACCGAAGATACACCCAGCGTGTAATAAATCCATGCACAGAAAGCCACAAGGGCAGTCAATTGCTCAAACGTACCAAACAGAATTAATACAGAAGATACAATCATGGTCGCAATCTGTGCATTGACAGGCGTACCAGTTTTCGGATGGACTTTCGCAAAGACATCGAAAAATCGCTTGTCCCTAGCCATTGCATAGTATTCTCTCGGATACGCCAAAATGCAACCATTACAGGAACCAAAGATTGCAATCAGTGCACCGATGGTGACTAAAACTGCGCCTGGCTTGCCAAAGAGTGCCTCTGCAGCCATGGTTCCTGGTGCCTCAGTCGCAACAATTTGATCAATCGGTAAAATTTTCAGTAATGCAAAATTGAACAAAACGTAGACAAGGGTCACACCTAAAACCCCGATTGTTACTGCTTTCGGAAGATCTTTTTGAGGGTTCTTCAGTTCCTCTGCTACGATATAGACCGAGCTCCAACCGTCATATGCCCATAACGCCGCTACAATGGACAGCGCAAAAGCGCTCATTGGATTCAAACCTTCTCCCGGTACAATCTCCATCGGATTATTCATGCTGCCCATCATAAGACCGCATACGATAATAATCGCAATCGGCACCAGCTTTGCAATCATGAAGATTCCCTGCACATTTCCACCTTTTTTCACACCAGACATATTGATCAGTGACAGCATGATGATAATCCCAATCGCCATTGCCTTAATCTGCCACTCCGTCAATGGCACCAGAATACTAAAATAAGTAGAAAATCCTACTGCAAGGGCACTGATCGAACCAGACTGTGAGATAAAAAAGTCCGTAATTCCCATAGAAAATCCGATTCCTGGTCCATAAGCTTTAGAAATATAGTTGTAGGTACCTCCTGCCTGCGGCATGGAAGTACCCAGCTCCGCATAACATAATGCCGCCATCAGCGACATAAAGCCGGCAACAACCCATGCTAAAATGGAAAATCCTGCGGATAATCCTGCTCTGCTCAGCACATATGTACTGACATAAAAAATACCTGAACCAATCATAATTCCACTGACAATCGATACGCTGTGAAATAGTCCCAGTTCCTTTCTCAGTCCTGCTTTTTCTTGTTTTTCAGACATGTTATTCCTCCTTAAACATATGAATATCAACATCTGCCATATGCAGATTGCCAATCAGATACTGTAACAGCTGCGCTGACTTTTGATCCAGTCTCTTAGGATGGGACACCTGAATCTCCACTTTCCCTTTGAGACTGATCTCCTGCAGCAGTTTTTTAATGCAGTAAAAAAGATACGATTCCGACAAATTCTGTGCTGCAAGCCATTCCGAATATTGAGGAAACAACATGGCCAGCCCTGGTTTGAGATAAGTTGGCACTTTCACATCCTCCTCGATGATTGGCTCCAGCATACGATAAATCCCTTCAAAGTCTATTGGCTGTGCAGATGCAGTATAAAGCTGCAGCTCACATAAATCATCTTTCTCTTCTACTATCGTAATGTGTCCCATTTCCACCGGCGCATCTTCAAGAATCTTTCTGTAGAGAGCCCGCGTCTCTTCCATAGGACCAATATTTAACTCTTCACCAAGAATGCGCACACACTCTTTGTACTGGCAGATTGCTTTTGCCCGCTCCTGGTTCTGGCAGTACAGTTCCATCAGCTGCAAATGGACTTCCTCCAGCAGCGGATCCATCAGCAGCAGTTTTTTCAGGCAGGAAATCCCCTGGGCGAACTGTCCATTTTCCCGATACAGAAACGCCAGTTGCTTCGATACATCAATAAATGCCTGATTTACCGATTCCCGCTCCATCATAACCCACTCTTCAAAAGCCACACTTCCACGCACCGATATACCGTCTAAAAAGCTGCCGCCATGTACATTCACTGCATGCTGCAAATGCCGAATTTTCTCCTGCCTGCTGTCACAAACAGACGCTGCTTTCAGCGCTTTGCGAAATTCTGCCACGTCCACGAAAACGCCTAAAGATGCATTAAGACTGCACATGTTCCGCTCCGAAAAAATGATCGATGCCTCCTCTTGTCCACCCCATTCTTCTGCACAGATTTTTCTAATATAAGAAAGGCTCTGCCGCAAATTAGAGCGAGCATTTTCTTCTGGCAGTTCTGGCCAAAAAATTTCACTGAGCAGTTCTTTAGAAACCATCTGCCCTTTCCTGGCCGCCAGATAAAAAATCATCGCAAGCGCTTTGTGATTCAATTTGGCAAGCGCCTCTCGTCCATCGATTTCAATGTGCGGTCTCTGCAAAAGGTAAACTTTTATTTCCATAATACATCCTCCCGCGCATATACAATTTCCCCTTTTTTAATGGTCATTTCCACGCGAAGGGTTTCAATTTCTGCAGGAGAAAGGGTGCACAGATTTTGATCCAGTACGACAAGATCTGCCTGCATACCGATGCCAAGACTTCCAATTCTGTCTTCTGCCATGTTGGCATAGGCACCGTTTGCAGTATAGGTCCGCAGCGCATCATAAAGGGAAAGCTGCTGTACTGCATTGTGATGCAGCAGGCAAGAACCAATTGATTTTAAAGGGTTCAACGGTGTAACTGCATATTCAGAACCACCCGCCACAATACCTCCCTGCGCCACCACAGCGCCGATGGGATTGGTTCCCTTCCATCGATCTCCAAGCAGTGCAGCATATTTACCTTCCGCACCGCCCCACTGCCTGTCATAATTGGCTCGCATAGACAAAATCAGCCCCATAGAAATCGCCCAGGTGATTTGTGCTTCTGTCGGCAGAACAAAAAGTTCCAGCCTGTGACGCAAATTTTTTCTGCCTGCTATTTCAAATGCCGCAGCAAAAGCTGCCAACGCTTGTTCAATCGCCCTTGGTCCGATGCACGACAATGCAATCTGCAGGCCGGCAGTATGGGCTTCCAGCACAAACTGATTTACATCTTCCTGTGAATAATACAGTACCCCTTGGTGCTCACCATCTATATAAGGTTCATACAGTGCCGCCGTCTGAGATCCAATAGAACCGTCCAGATATATATTGCCTCCAATCCGCGGCAGTTTTGCCGCCTGTACCGTTGCCACATCCATGGTCTGCGGAAACAGAAAAATTTCCAGCCTGCTGTGCTCTGCAAACCGCTGCACCATGCGGATATCCTGATTTGAAAAAAAGGCGCCACCTTCCATAGCATTGACCGTTGTAATGCCGCAGCGGAACGCTTTTCGCTCCATATCTGCGAGGGCAAGTCTTCGGATGTCATCCGTTACAAAACAGGTGTATAATTTCCGTCTTGCAAATCCGCTGGCCTCTCCCTGCAAAACCCCTGTGGGCATCCCTTTTTCATCCCGCTGAATGCCAGAAATACTATAGGGAATTTTAAGTAAATTATAAGCAGAAGTATTTAAAATCGTTTTATGGAATTCTGTCTTGCTGACCACAACAGGATGTATGGAAGTAATTTGATCCAAATCCCATCGATTCAATTCCACAGTATCCTCATTATAGCCAATACACCAAATCAGTTCTCCCGCTTCAAATGCCTGCACTTTCTGTTGCAGCTGCTGTAGAAAGGCTTCTCTGGTATCCGCTTTAATTTCCACACAGTACTGCATCAAACCGCCCTGTACCATATGGACATTGCTGTCAATGAATCCAGGTAAAACCGTTCTGCCTTCCAAATCCAGCATCTTCGTACCAAAAAACCGTTTCGGCATCCTGCATGGCTTTTCCCATACCTCCGTAATCGTCTCACCCGTAATCCCAATGGCACAGTACTGCTTATCCGGTCTTTCCATTGAAATAAAATTGCCGTTATATAAAATATAATCTGGATTATTTTTCATAAACAACCTTTCCACCTACGACTGTCATCGCGACCTGTACTTCTGCCAGATCCAGCGGCGCAGTTTCATACAAATCCTGCGCTAGGACAACAAAATCCGCATACTTTCCAACCTCTATCGTTCCCTTGCAGTCCTCTTCAAATGTCGCATATGCAGATCCTGTCGTAAAGGCATGAATGGCATCGTGTACACTGAGTTTCTGTTCCGCATGATAACCACCCTTCGGTGTTTTATCATAGGTACAGCGGGTAACTGCCGCATAAATGCCGTGGAGCGGACTGTATTCCTCTACAGGACTATCCGAACCTGCTGCAATCGTTACGCCCTGCGTTTTAAACCGATTCCAGTTATAGGACATACTTGCCCGCTGTGCTCCGACCCGCTCCTCTACAATGGCGATGTCAGAAGCCAAAAAGATCAGTTCAAGACCGCCGATGATATGGTATTTGGCAAAATCTTCAATAATCCCTTCTGTGGTAATCTGGCAATGGTCAATACCAAAGCGCAAATCTTCTTCTGGATACTTTTCTATAATCTTAATGAATGCATCCAGTACGCTTCGCATGGCTCTATCTCCGATGCCGTCTGAAACTAGCTGCAGACCATGGTCAAAAGCCATTTGCGTTAGTGCTTCCAGTTCCTGCTGACTGATATACATTTCACCCGTATTTTCTTCCATTCCTTCCGGATTATCGCTGTATGGTGCCCGCAAGGCAGCAGTTCTTCCTCCCAACGACCCGTCTGTAATCGTCTTAAACGGTCCAATCCGAAAATACGGGCTTCCGTCTCCTGTGCGATACCCAAGTGCCAGAAAATCAGAAAGCTCTTCTAACGTGGCAAGGTGCAGCATTAGATTAACTCGAATCGGCAGCAGCCCTTCTCTGTCAAGTTCTTCGTATGCCTGCAAAATTTCTGTAAAATGGCCAGCACGAAGCAGTTCAAAATCATCGGTCTGCGCAGAAGTCATTCCCGCTGAAACATAACGATTGCACGCCGCAAGAATACACTTTTTAATGCGCTCTACCCCCAACGTTGGAATCATTCTGTAAATGATTTCCGTTGCCAGTCCAGTCAGCACGCCTGTTGCCACTTCATGGGCGTCTGTCAGAATCATACCGCCCTCAATCTGCTGTGGTTTGTGCAGCAGACCGCCAAGTTCCAGCACGTTGGTGGTTACGACACAAATTTGTGCACAGGTTCTGGTCAATACCAAAAAATATGCGCCGAATTCTTCGTCTAAGTCCTCTCTTGTCGGCATTTTCTTAGTATCAAACTGATTTTGATCCCATCCGCGGCCTTCTACCCACTGGCCGGGTTTAATTCCATTCTCCTTGATATAGCGGCGCAAACGGTCTTTCAATTCATCCAGGCTCCGGCAATCATTTAAATCTGCGACTTCCAGGCTATATCCATAACTCAAAAGGTGCAGATGGCTGTCGTTAAATCCTGGCAGTACCGTCTTTCCTTGCAGATCGATGATCTGGCATGCGGTCCCCGCTGCTTCCTGCACCGCCTCATTAGTACCAACACACGTAATCAGCCCGTCTTCTACCGCAACGGCTTCAAAGCGGTGCTCTGCTGCATCCATGGTGTATCCGTTGGCATTGATAAATACTTTCTTCATATTTGATTCCTTTCTCCACTACGCGCCGCAGTGGGTTTCTACGATAGAAATACTATGGATCTGCTGCGGAGGAACCAGAAGCGGATTTCCATCCAGTACAGTAAAATCACCGAAGTAGCCTGGCGCAATGCGCCCCATCTGTCCTTCCATTTTTACTGTATAGGCAGGCGCCTTTGTATAAAGCGCCAATGCCTCATAAGGCGACAGCCTTTCTTCCGGTAAAAATCCGCCAGTCGGTCTCCCCTGCAAATCCATCCTGGTAACAGCTGCCTGCATCCCGTAAAGCGCATCGCAGCGCTCCACCGGGCAGTCCGAACTGCCACTAATCATCATACCTTTTTCTAACATGGTGCGCCATGCATAAAGCGCATATGCTTGACGAAGATCCAGTTTCTGCTCCGCCACTGCATAATCGGTCGGTACAAACGCCGGCTGAATGTCTGCCAAAATCCCCGCTTGCGCCATTCGGTCTAAAAGAGGCTCCGTCGCAATTTGGCAATGCACCAGTCTAGGGCGGCAATCTGTTCCATACTTGTTTTGGAAAGGCGTGATCACACGTATGGCCTGTTCCATTGCTCTATCACCGATACAGTGACATAACAGCTGCATCCCGCTTTCATAACTTTCCCGAACCAGCAACTCTAACTCTGCATCGCTGAAATTGAGAAGTCCCCGCTGCCTGCGATTTCTGTAAGGTACGGTTAATGCTGCCGTCTCAGCACCCAAAGAGCCATCCAAGATCAGTTTTAATCGTTTCCAGGAGAACCACTGGTCATCAGCAATCTCTACAAGAATCTTTTGCAACTGCCGGAATTCTTCCAGGGAAGATACCTGAATCTGCGCAAACACGCGTACAGGCAGGCGCTGCTGCTTTCGCAGGTTATCATAGGCACGTAAAATTCTCTCTTTCGACGTAAAATCCGAAAACGCTTTCATGTCATCACACTGCACCGCCGTAAAGCCCCTTGCCTTGATTTCCCTTAACGTCTCTTCAATCACCTGTTCAATTTCTTTGACGGAAAGCGCCGGTTTATGCACCAGTACCATGTCAGCAATCGCATCCTCATAAATTCTCCCATCTGGCATACCGTCAGGATATCTGCCGATATTCTGATTGTCCAGATAGGTATTATGGTCAATTCCTGCCAATTCCAAAACTTTGCTGTTTACCGCCGCAATATGAATGCAGACCCGCTTGGCAAAGACATAATGACAGTCTGAAACGCGGTCTAAATCTTCCCGGCTAAGCAGTCGTTTGTCCGGAAAATGTTCTTGATTCCAACGGCTTCCGATGATCCAGCTTCCTGCAGGAATCTGCTGTTCTGCAATGAATGCTCGCATACGCCGCACCACATCTTCTGCAGAAACGGCTTCCGATAAGTCCACACAATACCGCTGATTATACCCATACTCCACCAGATGCATATGACTGTCATGAAACCCGGGTGTTACCACGCGGCCTTGCAAATCAACCCATTCCGTCATTTCATCCTGCCTTGTAAAACCAATGTCCTCCTCGTCCACATCCACTGCCTGAATCACACCATCTTCAACCAGAAAGTTTGCAGCCATGGGATGGTCAGAATCCATCGTAATCATTGTTCCGTTATAATAGAATGTTCTATTCATCGTTCTCTTGTGCTCCTCCTATTTTATGATTGTATCTGAGAAGCGTATTTTTTCTGTATATAAAACGTATTTTTTCCGTTTTTCTGTAAATAACGAAAAAATTCCCCAAAATACGATTGCGGCTACTATTTTCCATTTCAAATCCTCTTAAAACATTGACATTACCCCGCAAGCGCAGTAAAATTTAGAATAGGTATGCAATCATGCCATCACAGAATCGCAAGCCACAAATTAGGGAGGATATTCGTTTTATGTACCATTGTCATATACGATTCTACTGCATCGGCGACCGGCATCGGGTATTGAAACAGCTCAGGGCACTGACCCCTTTTTCACAGTTTTCCCATGCATTTCTCGAAAGTGATCGGGTCGAAAAAGTCTCAGCATCACAAGCTGATGTCATTTTCGCAAGTCTGCCGACAGCAGATTTACAAGCGCAGTTGTCACAGCTGCTGACGTGGAAAAAGCCGGAGGCGCAGCTCATCCTGCTTACGGCAGAGGATACAGACGTGGAAGCGTTCACAGATTGCGTTTCAGCACTGACCGATATCTGGTCGCAATCCGCTTCCGACGCGTTATTAATGTTCCGCATCCAAAAATGGTATCAGGACTACAAAGCGCAGAAAGACGCCTGGCAGACCAGCCAGTACCTAGAAACCACCATCAACAGCACACCGGATTTAATCTGGTATAAGGACAAAGACGGCATTCACAAAAAAGTCAACGACAGTTTCTGTCAAACCGTCAACAAGACCAAAGCGCAGGTGGAAGGTCGCGGTCATGCTTATATCTGGGACGTAGAACATGACGATCCTGCCTGCATCGAATCGGAGCGCATCGTCATGGAAACCAAAGAAACCTGCGTTTCCGAAGAGACCATTCTCAGCAGCGGTGAAACCAAAATTCTAACTACATATAAATCACCATTATACAATCTGGACGGCACTGTTATGGGCACCATGGGCATCGGTATCGACATCACCCAGGAGCGGGCTTACGCCGATGAACTGATTCAGCAGAATCAAACTCTGGAGATGCTGTTTACTACCATGGACTGCGGCATCATGTGCCACAGCCTGGACGGTTCCAGGATTCTCAGCATCAATCAGGCTGCGCTGCGCATTCTAGGCTATCCCGACGAGCAGGCACTCCTTGCAGACGGCTTTGACCTGGTGGCTTCCACTGTTTTCGAAGAAGATAGAAAGCGACTGCGGAAATCCATTCAGTCCCTTAAAAAGGAAGGCGACAACGTCAGTGTCGATTATCGTGTGCAGCATGCAGACGGCGAAATTCTCTATGTAACCGGCAATATCAAACTCATCGAAGAAAATGGTGAACGTTATTATCAGAGATATCTGTTAGACCGTACTGCACAGAGACTGCAAGAAGAGCGAGAGCGCCTGGAAGATCAGCGTCGGCAGATGGAACTGGTGCATGCCCTCAGTATCGAGTATGTGCTGGTCTGCTTCTTCGATTTAGACACCGGCGAAGGCAAAGTCCTGCGTATGGGCGAATGTAAAAATGGCATCATGCCTGCCATCTTTCATGATGCGCTGTCTCTGGAAACCTGCCTCGAACAGTATGCAGCCACAAGCATTCACGAAGAAGATAAAGAAGCGTTCCGAAAAACCGCTTCGAAAGCCCATCTGGAACAGGAACTTTCCGAAAAAGATATGTGCTATATCAACTACCGTACCACCTGCTGCGGCGAAATCCGCTATTTCCAGATGAAAGCAGTACGGGCTGGAGACTGGGACAAGACCCACAGCATCGTACTGGGATTCCGCTGTCTGGATGAGGAAATGCGGGACGAAAGAGAGAAAAAGGCACTGCTGGAAGATGCCCTTTCGCAGGCAAACCGTGCCAACAAAGCCAAGAGCACCTTCCTCTCCAACATGTCCCACGATATCCGTACGCCGATGAACGCAATCATCGGTTTTACAGCACTGGCAATCACCCACATCGACCGTAAAGAGCAGGTGGCAGAATACCTGAAAAAAATCATGACCAGCGGCAATCATCTGCTGAGTCTGATCAACGATGTACTGGATATGAGCCGGATCGAAAGCGGCAAAATTCATCTGGAAGAACAGCCTTGCAGTCTGCCGGAAATCCTTCACGAACTGCACAATATCATCCAGGCGGATATCAACGCCAAACAGCTTGACCTGTATCTGGACGCCATCGACATCCAAAACGAGCAGATCTGCTGTGACCGGCTGCGGCTCAATCAGGTACTCCTAAACCTTTTGAGCAATTCTATCAAATACACCGGTGCAGGCGGCATGGTCAGCTTGAAAGTCATCGAAAAACCAGGTGCTTCGCCGGGCTTTGCTAATTTTGAATTCCACATCAAAGATACGGGAATTGGCATGAAAAAAGAATTTGTCGCCCATATCTTCGAACCGTTCGAACGAGAACGGAATTCTACCAGCAGCGGCATTCAGGGCACCGGACTTGGCATGGCGATCACGAAAAATATCGTCGATATGATGAACGGTACCATTGCAGTACAGAGCGAACACGGCGTCGGCACGGAAGTCATCGTCTGCCTGACACTACGGCTGGATGAAGCCGGAAAAAAAGAACCTGTCGCTATTGCGGAACTCAACGGTCTGCGGGCGCTGGTGGTAGATGACGATTACAACACCTGTGACAGCGTTTCCTGCATGCTGCAGCAGATTGGACTGCGGGCAGAATGGACTATGTCAGGAAAAGAAGCAGTGCTGCGCACCCGTCAGTCAGTTTCAAGAAATGATCATTACTTTGTCTACATCATCGACTGGCTGCTGCCTGACATGAATGGTATTGAAGTCGCCAGGAGAATCCGTCAGGAAACCGGAAAGGAAGTTCCGATTATTGTTCTCACCGCTTATGACTGGTCCGATATTGAAGAAGAGGCAAGAGAAGCCGGCGTTACCGCATTCTGCAGCAAGCCGCTGTTCCTGTCAGAACTCAGAGGCTGTCTCCACTCCATTGTGAAGAAAGAGCAGGCTACCGATGACATTCTTGACTCAAAAGAAATCCTGCGCAGCGGACATATTCTTCTTGTAGAAGATAATGAGCTGAACCAGGAGATTGCAGTAGCTATTTTAGAAGAAGCCGGTCTTACTGCAGAGGTTGCTGAAAACGGTCAAATTGCTGTAGAAATGCTAAAATCTTCCCAGCCTGGATATTATCAGCTGGTGCTGATGGATATTCAGATGCCAGTGATGAACGGCTATCAGGCTGCCAAGAAAATACGAAAGCTGGAAAACAGGGAGCTTGCCTCCATTCCAATTATCGCTATGACTGCAAATGCTTTCGAAGAAGATAAGCAAGAGGCATTGCGCTGCGGCATGAACGATCACATCGCAAAACCAATTGATATTGAAACCCTCTTGGAAACACTGGATAATATTTTGATGAGCAAATAAACGTTATCAATATATATGCTAAGAAACCAGCTGGCGCAATCCGCCAGCTGGTTTCTTTTTCCCTATATTTATTTCTCTTCCAACGCTTCGGTACGGTATATGAATCTCACCTGTCCGTCCATGTCGTCAGAAATGCCTGAGAAAGACTGATAAGCTTTGGAAGCGTTTACGGTAGCCTTCATTCGATCGAGTAAGTCTCCGATATTTCCGCCGGCAGCTCCTGCCAGCTTCTGAATTCCCTCTTTATCAAATTCTTTCAGCCCATTGTTCAGTTTTTTAGCGCCGCCGCGAAGCTCCGTTACACCATCTACCAAGGCAGGCATATTTTTATCTAAAGTCCTAATACCTGTATTCAGTGCGTTGACACCGTCGTACAGACTCTTTGTGCCTTTCGTAAGCTGCGCTGCCCCTGTATTCAGCTGCTCAGCGCCGGCCTTTGCAGACGCTACGCCCTGCGTATACTGCAGCAAGCCTAGGTAGAACTGGTTATAACTATCCAGCTGCGCTTTCAGTGCAAGAATTGGCGCAGAACCGGCGTCGGGAGCAGCCGCTGCTGCTCCTTCCAGCACCTGACTGTAATTCTCAATGGTCAATTTTGGAAGCGCTGCCCCTGCTGCTGCAAGCTGTGCGTCTGCTGTTGCGAGCATAGACTCAAATACCTGCTTTGCACCTGTAGTGATAGCTGCACTGTTGCCGTCTAATGTTGTCAATCCATCCTTTAATCCTGTAATACCCCCAGAAAGTTCCTGCACCCCGTTTTGTAAAGTTGTTGCGCCAGCCTTCAGGCTTTTTCCGCCTGCAGCCAGCTCATGAACTCCCAGCGCCAGCTGTCCCGATTTATCTAACAGCGTATCCAGTCCGTCGTAAAGCTGTGATGAACCGTTCAGCAGCTGTTTCATAGCATTTGTCAGCTGATTAAGGGCACCTGCCAGTTCATCTGCCGAACCTATCTTTCCTGTATCTAAGTCAGCAAAAATGCTGCTGTCCGCTACGGTTACCGTATTAGTCATTTCAAATTTGTCCACATCAGCGGTCACTTCGACATAATCCGGAAGCTCCAGGTCAGAAGAATCTACATTGAGATTGTCTGCAAGTCCCGGAAGCGCCATGCCTGCCACAACGGTACGTTCCCCGTCGTTAATCACCTTTCCGCTGGAAACTTCCACATTGCTGAAAACGTCATTGTCCATAACCATACCGGTCAGTACCGCAAAAGGCACATAGATTTTCTCCGTTCTGCCGCCGACTTTTGCCATCTCATACAGATTGTTTTCATAGTCAAAGCGAACGGTCACTTCGCCGCTTTTTCCGACCAGTTCTTCTGGCTCGATGTCTTTTCCGTCCAGCTTATAGGAAATCTCCATGTTAATCGGCAGTTCTTTTTTTATACTGCCCCTGTAATAGATATCTTTTCCCTCAGCATTCCAAATTTTTCCTGACTTTCCTTCGTTCTTACACTCCTCATCACCTTTCAGATTTTCAATATCTGTCAAAGCTGACCTGTCGTAGAGAGATTGGCTTCCTGTCAGGTTTTTCAACCAGTCGCTGACGATGATTTTCTGCACGGAACCGTCGCTTTCCGCAAGAACGTAAACCGTTTCTTCTTTCTGATTCGCGTCTTCCCCATCATCGGCGTATGCCATAGTCACACCGCTGCCCACAGTAAGAGCAATGCACAAAACCACCACTAAGCATTTTTTTAATTTATTGTTCATAGATTTGACACCTCCGAATTTGTTCTAACTACATGTTTCATTCCCCTGGTCGTTGCACAGACCAATCTATCACAGAGCATAAGCAGCGCCGGCAGCAGGAAGATAACACATATCATGCTGACTACCGCACCTCTTGCCATCAGCATACACATGGAGCTGATGATGTCGATATCCGAGTAAATTGCCACTCCAAAGGTCGCAGCAAAGAGCCCTGTTCCCGATACGAGTATAGATGGGATAGAAGCTGCAAGAGCAGTCGTAACACTTTCTCTCTTATCTTTCCCGGAAAGCCGCTCCGTTTTGTATCTGGTCGTCATCAGAATTGCGTAGTCCACCGTCGCCCCTAGCTGAATGGTACTGATGCAAATCGGCGCAATAAACGGAAGCGACTGTCCCAGGAAGTGAGGAATTCCGAGATTGATAAAAATTGCGAGTTCAATAACCGCAATCAGGATAAACGGAAGGGAAATACTTCCCTCGACCAGCGCAATAATGAGAAAGATTGCAATAATCGATACCGCATTTACCACCTGAAAATCGTGGTTGGTGGTCTCTATCATATCTTTCATGCAAGGAGCCTCTCCGATGAGCATACCCTCTTCGTCGTAGCTTTTCAGCACTTTATTCAGACTGTCAATCTGATCATTCACTTCATCACTGGCAACGTCATATTCCGAATTGACCAGTAGCAGTTCACTTTTATCACTTTCTAAAATTCCCTTGACTCCCTCTGGTAAAATCTCCTCAGGCACCATACTGCCAAGGACTGATTCCATGCCAAGGACATATTTTACACCCTCAACCTTTTCCATTTCCTTCATCATAGCGCGAACTTCTTTAGAAGGCAGATCTGCGTCCACAAGCACCATATGGGTTGAAGCGATATTAAATTCTTCCGAAAGCTTAGAATTTGCAATGACGTATTCCATATCATCCGGCAGACATTTCCCCATGTCATAGTAAACCTCGTCATTGGTTTTGCTGTACCCGTAAATCGCTGGCAGCGCTGCAACAATAAAGACTGCAAGAAGCACCGGAAAGACTTTTGTCACACGTTTTGCCAGTTTTCCCATATCGGGAATAAGCGATTTATGCTTTGTCTTATAAAGGGGTTTATCCAGTACAAGGATTAAGGACGGCAATACAGTCACACAGCCGATAACGCCGAAGATGACACCTTTTGCCATGACAATGCCCAAGTCTTTACCCAGAGTGAAGCTCATGAAGCACAGTGCCGCAAAGCCTGCCACTGTAGTAATAGAGCTTCCAACAACACTTGCCAGGGTCTTTCTGATTGCGACAGCCATGGCCTCCTTGTGGTCGTCATAAAGCGCCCTCTGCTCACTGTAGCTGTGCCACAGGAAGATGGAATAGTCCATGGTAACCGCTAGCTGCAGAACCGCCGAAAGAGCCTTTGTTATATATGAAATTTCTCCAAAAAAATAGTTCGTTCCTAAATTGAGCAAAATCATCATGCCAATCGAGACAAGAAATACGAAAGGCACCAGCCAGCCGTCCAAAAGCAGCACCATGGCTGCCGTTGCAAAAAGCACTGCAAGCCCTACATAAATCGGTTCTTCCTGTTCACACAGATTTTTTAAGTCCGTTACCAACGCCGACATGCCCGATACAAAACACTGCTCGCCGCAGACACTGCGCACATCAGCAATTGCATCAATGGTTGAGTCAGCACTGGTAGCACTGTCAAAGAAGACCGCCATCAGAGTTGCATCTCCCTCATTAAATTCATCGAAGAGTTTATCCGGCACCATCTCCATCGGAATGGAAATATCCGCCAGCGTGGAGTACCACAGGACACTTTCTACATGATCCACCTCTTCAAGCTTTTCACAAAGAACCGCTACATCTTTATCCTCCATATCTTCCACTACAATCAGGGAGAAAGCACCCTTTCCGAAGTCGCTCAAAAGTTCTTCCTGACCAATTACCGTGTCCATATCCTCCGGCAAATAATCCAGCATGTCATAATTGATTCTCGTTCCCAGCATTCCAAACAGGGAAGGAACCATTAAAACAATCGCAACAATTAAAATCGTAATCCGGTGTTTGACCACCGCCCTTGAAAAACGCATTTTCTGTCAGTCCTCCTTTTCCTCGCAATACACGTTTTCTATCATATCCGGCCATTGATGTCTGATAATTTTTACCGCTGTAATAACTGTGCTAAGATTCAAAATCCCCTCCGAAAGCATGCCTATGCCCAGTAGAATCATCAGCAAATCCGTACCCTCACCCGGACGCAGCAGCAGGACAAGTCCAAGAGCCTCTGTAACTGCCGCACTTGCAAAGATCAGCCACCACTTTCCTATGCCAAAAGTTCTCGACTGACCGGCAACCTGTATTTTCAGAAGTCCATCTATCACCATAAATATGCCAAAGGTGATACAGATAAATAACATCAGACTTTCAGGTCGTACCAGTATCACACCGCCAAGAATCAGAAGCAGAATGCCCAGTGTCAAATCGTGCTGAAATGCCAGCCGGTACAGGTCCTTTGAAAAGTATCCAACCAGTTTGACTGCGCCAAACAGCAGAAACAGTATGCCGCAGCAGCTGCCCAGCAGCGCTTTAGACAATACCGGTGCTGTAATCAGCAAAATCCCCAGCACGCATAGACCAAGGGAAATGACAATGTATCCGATTTTCGCTGTTTTCATCGGTGCAACTGAACGCATCACTATCCATCCTTCCATCTCATATCAAACATCTACAGCGCTTTTTCTTTCTGTATTTAACTTACCAGATTTTCTTCTGGTTAAAAATGGGCAAAAGAAAAACCCCTGCCTAAAAATTAGGCAACGGGGTCTAATGTGACTAAATTTCTGCTTGATTACATCTCCTGATCATCTCATCGGACAATCCATGACATAGGTGAATCAAATGATGAATTTCTTCAATAGAATCCTCCGGCATACTGCGGGAAAGCCAATCAAGACCAGCTCCAAACAGTTCAAAACGGAAAAAACGAATGGCAATTTCCCGGTCTTCAGCACTGACAAGGCTCTCTCCAAAAACCGTATCCAAATAAGTTCTGACAATATACTCGCAGGATTTCATCAAATACCGCTCAAAGAGGTCTCGATTCATAGAATTGAAAATATGTAAGACCGCTTTTTTGTTATGCAGGGCAAAGTCAAAAGCCTCGCTGATACAGTCCTCCAGGGACTCAATCTTTGGATATTTTTTTACCAGCCCATCAGCCAGTTCCACAATGATTTCTTCCATCAGAGCAGGAATATCCTGGAAGTGATAATAAAAAGAATTTCGATTGATACCGCACTCCTCTACGATACTGCGAACGCTGATTTTATTTAGCGGCTGCTCGCTGAGCAGCTTCATAAAAGACATTTTAATCGCTTGCTTGGTGAAACTTGGCATACTACCACCTCTGCTTCATGGCATGGTCGATTTTACGAGCCGCGTCTTTCTTTGCCATGTCGTCACGCTTATCATAATTTTTCTTACCGCGCGCTACCGCCAGCTCCATCTTCGCCCGTCCGTCTTCATTGATATATAAATTCAGCGGAACCAAAGTCAGACCTTTCAGCGTTGTATATCCAATCAGCTTTCTGATTTCCTGCTTATGTAAGAGAAGTTTTTTCGGGCGCAAAGGTTCTGTATTAAAACGATTACCCTGCTCATAGGGGCTGATGTTCATACCGTAGACAATCATCTCACCCTTTTCAATTTTTGCATAGCTTTCCTTGATACTGACCTTTCCTGCACGAATGGACTTAATCTCTGTGCCGGTCAGCACGATACCCGCTTCGTAAACCTCTTCTATAAAATAATCATGGCGCGCTTTTTTGTTGTTTGCCACCATCTTCTTCTGTCTTTTTACCATTTTAAAATTACCTTTCCCAGTAAATCCTCTTCATCAACCAGCCCCACAGATTCATGTCTGCTGTCTGTACTGGCTGCTCTATTATCTCCCATCACAAAAATCTTCCCTGCGGGAATCTGTATCTCTTCCATATCGCCGCTGATACCCTGCGTAAACACATATTCTTCGTCCAGCTTCTGATTATTTACATAGACCTGCCCCTCCGTAATCAGAATCCGATCACCCTCTACACCAATAACGCGTTTCAACATGACAGTGTTTTCGCCGGACACCGCATAAATTTTGTTCTTCATCAGAATCACATCGCCCTGCTGCGGTCCTTTTTTCCCCGCAAACGCAAGCCTGCTAACCAGCACCTGATCTCCGTTCTCATAGGCTGGAAGCATGCTGTGGTCCGTAACCTCCGTAATCTGAAAAGCTAGAGATACTAAAAGCCCTGCACCTGTACCTAATATAACGGCGAGCAGAAAGACGACTGATTTTTTCATTTACTGTGTACTCCCAATCATTCCAAATTTACTAAATGGATAAAGTCTGAATACCACCTTTCCTACGATTTTGTCTTTCTCAACAAATCCGACTTCCAAAAAACGGCTGTCAGTGCTGTGCAGTCTGTTATCCCCCATGCAGAAATAATTGCCTTCCGGTACGACAACAGGTCCCACATCTCCGTTAGTAACACCATCTTTAATATAGCGCTCTTTCAGTTCCTCTCCATTTATGTACACTTTTCCTTCTCGAATCTCTACAATATCACCTGGCACGCCGATGACTCTCTTAATGAGTTTTTTCAAAGTTCCTCTGTTATTATCTCTAAGCTTTGACTGAAACACGATAACATCACCTCTTTCAGGCTCCGCCTCCCCTACATAGGCCTGTTTATGAATCAGCAGATAATCTCTATGCTCAAATCCCGGCTCCATAGATCTGCCATAAACCGCTGTAGGGATCACAAACTGCACTACAATCAGCGCCGCCGCACTTGCTGACAGCACCGATTTCAGCCAGTCTATTCGGTTTTCACGTTCTCGCTGTCTCTTTCTTTCTCTTCTGCTTTTTCCCATGATTTCCCTCTCCTGCATATTATTTATCGTACGGATTTTGAATAATCCCAAATTCGCTGAACGGATAGACACGCAGTACCACCTTTCCAATGACGTCGTCTATCTCAATACATCCTACATCTTCGTCCCTGCTGTCAATGCTGACTCTTCGATTATCACCCATGCAGAAAATCTTGCCCTCAGGAATCACCAGACGTTTCACCTCGCCCGAAGTAAAATCTTCTTTTAGATAGTCCTCTTCCAATTTCTTGTCGTTGATATACACCTCTCCATCAATGATATCGATGGTCTCTCCCGGCAGCCCGATAATACGCTTGATGAGCATTTTCTCCTCACCGTTTTCCTGTACCAGTGAAGAATGCACCACAACCACATCCCCGCGCTGCGGCTCACCAAACAGAGTGTAGGACTGCTTGCTCACAAAGAGATAGTCATCCTCATAAAAATTCGGTTCCATGGAGCTTTGCTTGACAATGGTCGGTTTAACAAATTGTATTACAATTACAGCAATAACTACTGCGAATAAAATATCCTTGATCCACTCTTTCATGTTTTTGTGATTCCCCTCTATTCATCTTGTTCAAAAATATGCTTTTTTATTCTCATAAAGCTTTCCGGAAGTTCCGCCGTGAATTCTTTGCCACTCAGATAAGAAAGGCTATCCGGACAGTTTTCAAATTTCAGCCTGTACGCATGAAGCAGCTGACAAGACAGTCCAAATTTTCTGCCTGCTGCTGCATTTATCATTTTGTCTCCGTACTTGGAATCGCCCAGCACAGGATAGCCGGCTGCTGCCAGATGGGCTCTGATTTGGTGCGTTCTGCCTGTAATGATTTCGACCTCCGCCAAAGTGCACTCTCTGCCGCAAAAGGTTCCATACTGCAGCGGCACAGCGATGGTTTCCATTTCTTTGCCGCTCTCTGTTATCGGTACTACAGCAATGCGGTTTTTCTCTTCATTCTTAACCATCCTGTCCATCAGGTGAAGAGGCTTTTCCATTCTTCCTCCGACAACAGTCAGATACATCTTGCGGATTTTATCTTTTTCACGAACCATCTGATTCAGTGTCTGCAGCGACATGGCGTTTTTTCCAAAGAGCACCAGACCAGTTGTATTTCTGTCCAGTCTGTTGACTGGAGCCGGCGTAAAAGTCTTCTCCAGCCTGGGATTGAACTCTTCTTTGTCGATGAGATAATCCACCACCTGGTTTGCCAGATGATTCTTTTTCTCGCTGCTGTCTCCATGGGTTAGAAGCCCAAGGGGTTTTACTGCCGCTAAAAGATTATCATCCTCATAGGCAATACCGAACTGCCTTCGCGTCCGGTTCACCCTTCTGCGCTTTTGGAACTTCTCCATATCCGCATCGCTGATGTACAGCAATATCTCATCGCCAAAATGCAGCACGGTATCTTCTTTTCCTCGCTTTCCGTTGACCTTGACATCCTTTCGAATAGCCTTGTAGATAAAACTCAGCGGCGCATTTTCCAAATATTTTCTAAGGAACTTGTCCAAACGCTGTTCCTGCTCGTTTTTGCCTATTTCAATCCTAATCATACCCTTTATTATACAACATTCCCCGCTCTAAAGCAAAATGTATTTGTTCTTTTGCGAAAAGTATGTTAAATTATATATAGAAAAAGACGAAAGGAGAATCTTGATGAAAAAACTAAAAGATTTTTTCTACGACAAAAACGATATTCTTATTGCACTTGCGATTTTAATTATAGCTGCACTCCTCATCGTGTGGCGCATGGAGATCATCATGGATTATCCGAGGACCCTCGCTGAAGAAACCGGCACCCTTGATACTACAGAACCAGAGGCTGTCGACAGTCCCGAGAATTCCCAGCAGGCCAACGAAATCTGGACAGCCGGCGTACTGACAAAGGACATTACTGTCACGGTCCGGGGCGGCACAGCTACCGAAGCAGTGCAAAGTCTTATCGATGCAGAACTCTTCGCATCTTATGACGAGTATTCGTCAGTCTGCAATGCTGCAGGGTACAAACCTGAGAACATCAAGGCAACAACCTTTACATTCCCTGCCGGCAGTACCCAGACAGACATTGCCAGAATGGTTACACAGTAAACTTTACTTTTTCAAAAGCTCGATGATTCTTGTCAATCGAGCTTTTTGCTGTCCATTCATCATGGGCATTAAGCTCTGTACCGCTGCCATCTGTTTCTCATAAGGAATATTAGCTGCTTCGAGCTGATTCTTGATTTTCATAATTTCTGATACAAGTTCAGCGTCGCTTTTCTGTTCGTAGGATTTAGCCTTAGCTACAGTGGTTTTCTTATCAGCGGAAATTCCCAGCTGTCCTGCCAAATCTAAAATGGTCTTATCGTCTAATTGCATGAATACACTCCTTTCTACTACACTATATGCACCAAATGCGCCGGTATTTCATAATATGATATAGAAATTACGGAGGTGACATATGGCAAACAACCCTATTCCCATTCTGGCTGTGCTGTTTCTTTTAAAATCCAAAAATACTGGAACCGGTTTCAGACCACCGGTTATGAATACCCTGGAGCTGGAATCCATGCTGGACAATGCTCATTCCATGATACATACCATCGAAAAACTCCGCGGTTTTGCCCAGGTCAGCGGGCAAGGCAGCCTTCCTGATATGAAAAAAATGATGGAAATCGTTGAAAAATTACCGCTTTAGTGTATAATAGACATATACATTTTAAGGAGGTATGACATGGCTTTAGTAACAACAAAAGAAATGTTCGCAAAAGCAATTAACAGTGACTATGCAATTGGTGCTTTCAATGTAAACAATATGGAAATCATTCAGGGTATTGTCGCTGCGGCCCAGATAGAACAGGCACCGCTGATTCTGCAGGTCTCTGCAGGTGCCAGAAAATATGCAAAACCATCTTACTTAACCAAACTGGTGGAGGCTGCCATCGATGATACCGGTGTAGATGTTACACTGCATCTGGACCACGGTGAAGATTTTGAAATCTGCAAGAAGTGCGTCGACGACGGATTTACTTCTGTTATGATTGACGGCTCCAAATATCCTTTGGAAGAAAACATCGCTCTGACCAAACAGGTGGTAGAATATGCTCATGCACACGGTGTTGTGGTAGAAGCTGAGCTAGGCAAACTGGCAGGAGTGGAGGACAATATCAAGGTTGACGCTCGTTCTGCAACCTTTACAGACCCGGATGAAGCTGCAGAATTCGTAGAAAAGACCGGCGTAGACTCTCTCGCCATCGCCATCGGCACCAGTCACGGCGCATACAAATTCAAGGGAGAACCTTATCTGGATTACGAAAGATTGAAGAAAATTCATTCACTGATTCCAAATACTCCACTGGTGCTTCACGGTGCCTCCTCTGTCCTGAAAGAATTTGTCGATAGATGCAATCAGTATGGAGGAGAAATTCCGGGTGCTCAGGGCGTTCCTGAGGATATGATCCACGAAGCCGTTAAGTACGGTATCTGCAAAGTCAATGTAGACACCGACCTGCGTCTTGCCATGACCGCTGAAATCAGAAGAGTTCTCGCAGAAAATCCAGGAGAATTCGATCCAAGAAAATATCTGGGACCAGGAAGAGACGCTATCACTAGAATGGTACAGCACAAAATCAGAGATATGCTTAACGCATCAGGAAAAATGTAAAATGTAGAAAAAGAGGCTGTCTGAGACAGCCTCTTTTATGCTTTCGGTTCTTTTTCTTCTCTTACTATGCACACCGCTTCTACTCTGCTCTTAACACCAAGCTTTCTAAATAAGTTGTAGACATGCGCCTTTACGGTGCTTTCTGAAATAAACAGAGCTTCGGCAATCTGTGTGTTGGTCTTGCCGCTGTAAATTTCTTCGAGAATTTCAATCTCTCTTTTAGTCAATTCATATTTGTTCTGCACATTGGCAAGCGCCTCAGAAAGTTCCATTACTACCGGCGCCTCAGACGTATAAGAACTTCTGAAATCCCTCTTGTACTGCAGTACCATATTTGCTGCGTTGATTACCAGCCAATAGTAGATGGTTATATTCATAACCACCTCTTTATCACCGTCAATCCAGCCGCTTTCACTGATGAAATAGCTGATATAGTTTACCGTCATAAAAAACGTAATAACGATCTTATAGGCGATAAATCGTTTAGGCGCTTTGCTGCGAACACTGTTTAAAATGCTGCTGATACTGCCCACAATCAGAAGACCAATGAGAGGCACATCAATAATCAGTCTAATCCAGTAAATTTCTCTAAACAGAATGATCGCCGCCATCCAGATAATTCCATAAAAAAACACGTAGACCGACGCAAAACCCGTAAACCGGCTCTCTTCCTCTACGCCGGTAATACTGTTGCTGACCCGGAGCCACAGATATACCAGAACTGCAATGAAACAATCGCCGATACTAATCAGCAAGGAAGTTTCTATGTGTATAATGTTATCACAGTAGTAAATCACAAAGTCATAAACATTCATGAACAGGAGCATGATTACAAAGGGTTTCATGGAAGCAAACTGCTTTTCTTTATCTCCTTTTCCTGCCAGCCACTGTATGGTCAGCCCGCAGGCGCCTATCAGAATTGCAAATATATAAAGAAAGACAATAACATGTCGCATACAAGATCCTCTCTATCCAAAAGCTTACTTTTATTTATTTTACTATGGAATATACCAAAAGACCAGCAAAAATATGCTGGTCTTTAAAAAATTTATTGTCCGATTCTACAGTCTACCGCACAGTATGTTCTTCCAGAAGCTGGTTCTTCATATTCCACAGATTCTGGGATAAATCCACATAATATGTTTGTGGATTTTCAAAACGCAGTGTCTCACTCCAAAGCGTCTCTATTTGCTGTGAGCAATACGTTCTAATCTCTTCGATAGATGGGTTTTCATATACACATTCCCCCTTGTCAAAGAGCTGTACTCTAAGATTTTTTACGTAGAAATTATAAAGTTTTTTCTTTTTCCATACTGCATTTGGATCAAAGATTTCATATCCGTCTACTTCAGGAATTTCTTCACCATCTACAGTTAAAACGTCTGCCAAAGCTTTTCCTGTCTCCTTGTCGAAGAGTCGGAACAGAGACTTAAAGCCAGGATTCGTAATCTTCTCCACATTCTCAGAAATTTTAATCTTAGGAATGATTTTTCCTTCCTGTTCCAAAGCCGCCAGTTTATATACACCGCCAAAGACCGGTTCTGACTTGGCTGTAATCAGTCGTTCACCCACGCCAAAGGAATCAATCTGTGCGCCCTCCATAATGACATCCCTAATGATGTACTCGTCCAGCGAATTAGATACCGTAATAGTACAATCCGTAAGACCGGCTTCGTCCAGCATTTTCCTGGCCTTCTTTGTCAGGTAAGCCACATCGCCGCTGTCGATACGAATGCCCATCTTCTTTGGCTGTGCTTCCTTGAACACCTTGATTGCATTAGGCACGCCGGACTTCAGCACATTATAGGTATCCACCAACAAGGTACAATTTTCTGGATAAATTTCGGCATACTTTTTAAATGCCTCGTATTCGGACGGGAACATCTGGACCCAGCTGTGAGCCATAGTCCCAAGGGCTGTAATGCCAAAATCTCTGTCTGCGATGGCACATGCTGTTCCTGCACAGCCTCCGATATATGCCGCACGAGCGCCGTAGACCGCTGCTGCAGTGCCATGGGCTCTTCTCGTCCCAAACTCCATGACAGGTCTTCCCTGTGCCGCTCTGACGATACGATTTGCCTTGGTTGCAATCAAACTCTGGTGATTAATGATTAAAAGCACCATTGTTTCAATGAACTGCGCCTGAATTACAGGCCCTCTCACCGTCAAAATCGGTTCATGGGGAAAAATTGGTGTTCCCTCCGGTACCGCCCAGACATCACAGGAAAATTTAAAGTCTTTCAGATAATCCAGAAAATCTTCACAAAAAATTCCTTTCTCTCTTAAATAGACAATGTCTTCTTCTGTAAAATGCAAATCTCTCAAATAGTCAATGAGTTGTTCCACTCCCGCCATCACTGCATAGCCGCCGCCATCGGGCACTTTTCTAAAGAACATATCAAAATAAGCGATATCTTCTTCTACATTACCTGACTGAAAATATCCATTTGCCATAGTGATTTCATAGAAATCCGTCAGCATCGTCAGGTTTTCATTTTTCATCATTGGGATAATCTCCTTTAGTATACAATCCAAATCATATCTATGCCTTTCTCTGCCCGCCACAGGCACGTATCGAAAGGTACAATTTAGTATTATACACTATTTCAGAATTTTCTTCAAGAACTCTCCAGTATAAGATTTTTTGCACGCTGCAATCTCCTCCGGAGTTCCTGTAGCAACTATGGTGCCTCCACGGTTTCCACCATCCGGTCCTAAGTCGATTACATGGTCCGCCCTCTTGATGACATCCAAATTATGCTCAATGACAACCACAGTATTGCCTGCGTCCACCAGCTTATCAAGCACTGCAATCAGTTTATCTACATCAGCAAAATGAAGCCCTGTAGTTGGCTCGTCTAAAATATACAGTGTTTTTCCCGTACTCCTCTTGGAAAGTTCCGACGCCAGCTTGATTCTCTGCGCTTCACCGCCGGAAAGCTGGGTTGATGGCTGTCCCAGTTTGACATAATCGAGTCCCACCTCGTTGAGAGTATCCAGCTGTCGTTTGATAGTAGGAAGGTTTTTGAAAAAGTCCAAAGCCTCGGATACGCTCATATCCAGCACGTCAAAAATGCTCTTGCCTTTATATTTCACTTCCAATGTTTCTCTGTTATATCTCTTCCCTTTGCACACTTCGCAAGGTACATAAACATCAGGCAGGAAGTGCATTTCTATCTTGATAATACCGTCACCGCTGCACGCCTCACATCTGCCGCCTTTTACATTGAAGCTGAATCTGCCTTTTTCAAAACCGCGGATTTTGGATTCCGGAAGGCTTGCAAAGAGGTCTCTGATGTGGGTGAACATGCCGGTATATGTCGCCGGATTGGAACGAGGAGTTCTTCCGATTGGAGACTGGTCAATGTTGATGACCTTGTCGATGTGTTCAAGTCCGGTCATATTCTTAAACTTGCCAGCTTCGTCCTTTGTTCTGTTAATCAGCTTTGCCGCGCCTTTATACAGAATCTGGTTGACAAGGCTGCTCTTGCCTGAACCGGAAACCCCAGTGACGCAGACGAATTTCCCAAGGGGTATGTCCACGTTTACTTTCTTTAAGTTGTTTTCTTCAGCACCTTTGATGGTGATACACTTACCGTTTCCTTCCCTTCTTGACTTCGGTACAGCGATGGATTTTTTGCCGGATAGATACTGCCCCGTAATGGAGTCAGGACACGCCATGATATCCTCGACTGTTCCCTGCGCCACCAGTTCACCGCCGTAAACGCCTGCCGCAGGTCCGATATCGATGATGTGATCCGCGGCGTACATAGTATCCTCATCGTGTTCCACGACCAGCAGGGTATTTCCTAAATCAGTCAGCTCCCGCAATGTTGCCAGCAGCTTTTCATTATCTTTTTGATGCAGCCCGATACTAGGCTCATCCAGAATATAAAGCACACCCATAAGGCTGGAACCAATCTGCGTCGCAAGACGGATTCGTTGGGATTCACCGCCGGAAAGGGTCCCCGCTGCCCGTGAAAGGGTCAAGTAATCCAGTCCTACGTTAATCAGGAAATTCAGTCTTTCTTTGATTTCCTTGATAATCTGTCTGCCGATGATTGCTTCCTTTTCGGTCAGCTGCAGCTGATCAATAAATTCGTAAGCTTCACGAATAGAAAGGTCGGAAAGCTCTGCCAGATTCTTTCCTCCTACAGTAACTGCAAGAACCTCCGGTTTCAGCCTCTTTCCTTTACAGTCGGGACAATCCCGCACTGTCATATATTTTGCCATACGCTCTTTCATGAAATCAGAATTAGTTTCACGATAACGCCGCTCTAAGTTGTTGATTACCCCTTCAAAAGGATGATCTCTTTCGGATTTGCTTCCGCTGCTTCTGCTGACATAAGTGTATTTCAGGTGGCGCGTACCTGTGCCATAGAGCAGTTCTTTCTTGAACTTCTCAGGTAGTTCCTCATAAGGGGTATTCAAATCCACACCGTGGTCTCTTGCCAAAGCATCAATCATCTGTCTGTAAAACCCAGAAAATTCCATGGACGCAAAAATATTGCCGAGGGCTCCTTTGATAATGCTCTTGTCCGTCTGGATAATCAACTCCGGATCAATTTTCTGGGTAAATCCCAGCCCGTTGCAGGACGGACACGCCCCGAAGGGACTGTTAAAAGAGAACATTCTCGGTTCCAGTTCCTCAATGCTGACACCGTGTTCCGGACACGCCAGCTTGGTAGAGAAGGTCTTCTCTACAGAATAATCCTTGTCCACAAACTGCACCACAACCAGACCGTCACCCTGATGCATTGCCAATTCAACTGCTTCCGAAATACGGCTTTCCTGTCCGTCTTTGATGATGATACGGTCGACGACAATTTCTATGGTATGCTTGAACTTTTTGTCCAGCTTGATTTCTTCTTCATTAATTAGCCTGATTTCCCCATCGATTCTGACTCTGGTAAATCCCTCTTTGCGAATTCGCTCCAGAATCTTCTCGTGCTCGCCCTTACGCTGCCTGACAACCGGCGCCATAATCATCAGTTTGGTGCCTTCCGGGAATTCCATAATCGTATCCACCATCTGATCCACAGACTGACTGGTGATAGGCTGTCCGCAGACCGGGCAGTGCGGCTGTCCGATTCTCGCATAAAGCAGTCTCAGGTAATCGTGGATTTCTGTCACCGTTCCCACTGTGGAGCGGGGATTCTTGCTGGTGGTCTTCTGGTCGATGGAAATCGCAGGTGAAAGCCCTTCAATCAGCTCTACATCCGGTTTATCCATCTGTCCCAGAAACTGTCTCGCATAGGAAGAAAGACTCTCCACATATCGTCTCTGTCCCTCTGCATAAATCGTATCAAATGCCAGCGAAGATTTTCCTGAACCGGAAAGACCGGTCAAAACCACCATCTTATCTCTCGGGATTTTTACATCGATGTGTTTCAGATTATTCTCGTTGGCACCTTTTACAATAATTTCATTTGCCATATATCTAACTCCGTTTCTGTAAAATTATCTCTATGTTACGTCTAGTCTATACCGACGGTTGCGCCGCAAATCACGCCAACCTTATGACAGCCGGCTCTTATATTCAAATATCTGGTCACGCAGCTGCGCCGCACGTTCAAACTGCAAGTTCTGCGCAGCATCCTTCATTTCTTTTTCTAATTCCTTTACGTAATCCTTCAGTTCCTTCTGGGTCATTTCTATCGGCTTCTTGCCCTTATATCTGCCCTCATCCTCTGCTGGTTTGGTTGCCTCAATGACCGCGCGGACTGATTTCTGTACACTCTTCGGCGTAATTCCGTGTTCCTCGTTATATCTCGCCTGAATGCCTCTTCTTCGCTGCGTCTCGTCGATTGCCGCCTTCATAGCTTTGCTGATATAATCTGCATACATAACAACCTTGCCATCTACGTTACGAGCGGCACGGCCGATGGTCTGAATCAGTGAAGTCTCCGTTCTGAGGAAACCTTCCTTGTCGGCATCCAAAATTGCCACCAGCGATACCTCCGGAATATCCAGTCCCTCTCTCAGCAGATTGATGCCAACCAGCACGTCAAACTCTCCGAGGCGTAAATCCCTGATAATCTCAAGGCGTTCCAAAGTATCCACCTCCGAATGAAGGTATCTGACTCTGATTCCAGCATTGGTCAAATAGGTTGTCAGGCTCTCTGCCATCTTCTTGGTCAAAGTGGTGACAAAGGCACGTTCTCCTTTGGCAGCGGTCTGTTTCAGTTCGCCAATCAGGTCGTCAATCTGTCCTTCGGTCTTTCGCACTTCAATCGGCGGGTCCAAAAGACCTGTCGGTCTGATAATCTGCTCTGCTGTAATGCCGCCAGCCTTTTCTCTCTCATACGATGCTGGCGTGGCGCTGACATACACTGCCTGATTGACAAGTCCCTGCCATTCTTCAAACTGCAGCGGTCTGTTATCCAGCGCTGACGGCAGTCTGAATCCGTACTCTACTAACGATGATTTCCGCGATCGATCCCCTGCATACATGGCACGAAGCTGCGGCAGCATGACATGAGACTCGTCTATCATCAGCAGAAAATCATCGGGAAAATAGTCTATCAAAGTATACGGTCTGGTGCCCGGCGCAAGGCCATTGATATGACGGGAATAGTTTTCGATTCCCTTGCAGGTGCCGATTTCTCTGAGCATTTCCATATCGTATCTGGTTCTCTGCTCAATTCTCTGCGCTTCCAGCAGTTTGCCCCGATCCTTAAACCAGCGCACTCTCTGATCCAGCTCATCCTCTATGGTAACCAGCGCCCGCTCCATATTCTCCTTGGAGGTAACATAGTGGGATGCCGGGTAAATTGCGATGTGGTTCCTAAGTCCCAGAATTTCTCCTGTCAGCGGATTCATCTCTTTAATACTCTCCACCTCGTCACCGAAGAGTTCTATGCGAACTGCCTTATCGGACCCTGCCGGAAAGATATCGATGATATCTCCCCGCACGCGGAAGGTGCCTCTCTCAAATTCCAAATCGTTTCGGACATACTGGATGTCTATCAGTTTGCGCAAAATTTCATTGCGGGGCTTCTCCATCCCCGGCCGCAATGAAATCATCTGATTTTCATAATCAAAAGGGCTTCCCAGTCCATAAATGCAGGAGACAGACGCTACGATGATGACATCGCGCCGCTCGGCCAAAGCTGCTGTTGCCGAGTGGCGCAGCTTTTCTATTTCGTCGTTGATATCGGAATCCTTCTCAATATAGGTATCGGTAGACGGCACATACGCCTCCGGCTGATAGTAATCGTAGTAGGACACAAAATACTCTACCGCGTTCTCTGGAAAAAACTCCTTAAACTCACCGTGAAGCTGAGCTGCCAGCGTCTTGTTATGAGAAATAACAAGGGTCGGCTTCTGTACCTTTTCTATGATGTTCGCCATGGTAAAGGTCTTTCCGGAACCGGTGACGCCCATGAGTGTCTGGTGCTTCTTTCCGTCCAGAATCCCGCTGACCAGCTTATCTATTGCCTGTGGCTGGTCACCCATAGCATTATATTCTGATACTAATTTGAATTGACTCATGAAAGTTCCTCCCCTATGAATCAGTCTTTGTCTTGAATATCTTTGGAACTACTGTAAAAAACAGCAATTCAATCTGTTTACCCAAAAGAGTTCCTTCTTAATCTTAATCTAATAAAAAATTCTTTGCAAGAATGAGTTTATTATACCATAAACTCATCGCCTTTGCAAACAAATGTTCGTTTTTCTTTCAATTTGCTCTAAAGGAAGCCATCTCAAAGTGGAACGTAAAAATCCGCACCATAAGACCTTATTGGTTCATAAATGGTGCGGATACCGTTTAAGGAAAATGGTGCAGTCATGCATCCCTTTTTTGTATTTAAATATATGTTAGTCGTTAGGTCTGTTATAGAACCAGCCGCCAATTTGTTCCGTCTTAATCACGTTAACAAACGCGCCCGGATCAGCATCCATAATCGCTGCAAGAACTTTGTTTACCTCTTCACTGGAAACCACAGAATACAGCATATTCCGTTCTGTTCCCTGATAACACCCAATTCCCTTAAAATGGGTTGCGTCATGGTTGGTAATCGCCTTGATCCTACCGTAAATTACATTGGGCTGCTCCGTGATAATCAGCAGCGTATGCTTCTGATATCTTTTGTACAGCATCTGTATAACCTGCGTAGAGCAAAACTGAAAAATAATTGAGTACAATGCTTTATCAAAACCGAAAAGAATGCCTGCCGCAACAAGAATACACACATTGCCCATAAAGATATAGTTCCACGCGTCAATGCCTTTCTTCTGAGAGAAGTAAATGGATATGAAATCGGTACCACCTGCACTGGCCCCCACGTAAAGCGCCAGACTGATTGCTACACCGTTTAGAATGCCTCCGAAAATGCAGATCAGAAGTACATCATAAGTAATTGTCACAGCTGACAGAATATCCGTCATGAAACTGCTCAATACAATCACATAAACGGAATAAAATGTAAATCGTTTTCCCAGATACTTAATACCTATATAAATAGGAACCAAATTCAGCGGAATATACAGTACCGTATACGGAATGGACAGTCCCAGAAATGTATCCGCAATCTGCTGAAGCAGAATCGTAATTCCCGCAAAGCCTCCAGGAAACAATCCCCCGGTTCGAACAAAGCTTCTCAGATTAAAAGCGTAAAGGAGTGCCCCTGCCGTACAGAAAAGAATTCTTCGTAATTCTTTTTTTGTTCTCTGTTTTTTTGTCAGTTCCATGCAGTTTACTCCTCCTCTGGCAGTTTACTTACATCAATCCACGCTTCTGACTTGGAAAACCCGAAAATCTCATCGCAAGTCAGTTCGATGGCACTGTTTGCACTGCCGCAGGCAGGAAACACCGTCTCAAATCGTTTCATAGACACATCACAAAAAATCCGCACTTTGGGATTTTCGACAGCAAAAGCACAAACGCCGCCAACGGCATGTCCTGTATAGAATTCCACTTCTTCAGCAGACAGCATTTTTGCCTTAAATCCAAAATAGTCCTTAAACTTCCGGTTATCTACCTTCGAATCTCCCGCCATCTGAATCAGAATACAGCCGTCTTCACTTTTGAAAGACAGCGTTTTACAAATTCTTGCGCCCGAAACACCTACCGCATGAGCCGCCAATTCCACAGTTGCACTAGAAACGTCAAACTCCTGAATTCTATCTTCTAGTCCATATTGCCCAAAATATTCTCTCACTTTCTCTATTGCCACAAGTATACCTCCTATAAAAAGCTTTCTAATTAGTATACGTGAAATCTATCTAAATCTCAATAGTTACTAATTAGAAAATTTCTGTTTTCCCATATCAAACCTTCTTGTCCTAAAGTCATATTACATGTAATATATGCCAGATTGTGCATTTTTGTGTCACCGAACCAAAAAACCTTTCTTTTTTGGTGGTGTTTTTTCAATTATCAGATTTTTCTTTGTTCAGATGTGTATACATGTTGACTTTTTACCCATCTTTCACATATAATGAAGCTGTATAAGTTATTTTTATGCATTTATTTTATCCTAATTAGGAGGTAGTTCAATGGACAACAAGAACAACAAAGGCTTTAACAGTAACTTTGGATTCCTGATGGCTTCCATCGGATCGGCTGTAGGTCTGGGTAACCTTTGGTCCTTCCCGTTTAAGATGGGTAACATGGGTGGATTTGTATTCCTGCTCTGTTATCTGTTCTTCCTGGTAGTCGTAGGTTATCCGCTACTGATGGGTGAATTTGCCATCGGTCGTAAAACAGGCAAAGCTGCAATTGAGGGCTTTGAAAACACAAACAAGAGTTTCAAGATTTTTGGTATCATTGAAACAATCGTACCTTATTTCCTGGTTGCATTCTACTGCACATTCGGCGGATACATTACCAAATATCTGGTTGCATCCATCGGCTGGTTAGTAGGTGCCGGCGATCTTGGTACTGCTGATGCCGGTGAATACTTCGGCGGTTTCATTTCCAGCGGTATGCCGGCAATTCTCTACATGGTAGCTTTCTGGGCATTGACTGTACTTATCGTTTATCTGGGTACATCCGGTATTGAGAAATTCTGTAAGGTAGCCATTCCTGCCCTGATTGTATGTATGGTTATCATCATTATCAGAGCAGTTACTCTGCCAGGCGCAGGCGAAGGTCTTGCTTTCATCTTCAAGCCTGATATGAGCGCATTTAAAGGCACTGGCTGGATTGGTGTTCTGGGCGCTGCAGGAAATCAGTGCTTCTTCTCACTGTCACTGGCATCCGGTTGTCTGATTGCATATGGTGCTAAACTGAACAAGAGTGAAAACCTAGAAAAGAACGCAGCAATCGTAGCTGTTGCAGATACTCTGGTTGCGGTTATGGCTGGCGTCTGCATCTTCCCTGCAGTATTCGCATACGGTCTGGAACCGGGTGCAGGTCCTGGGCTTCTGTTCTCCACTATGGTAACTGTATTCCAGAACATGGGCGCAATCGGTCCTATCTTCAGCGTAATCTTCTTCCTGCTGGTATTCTTCGCAGCACTGTCTTCCTCCATCGGTATGATGGAAGGCGGTATCCAGGCTATGGTAGACGCACAGGAAAGAAAAGGCAAGATGGGCGGAAGAGCAAAATGCGTTGCCCTGACTGCAGTAATTGCTCTTGCTGGTAACTTAATCGTAACCGGTGATGGTCTTGGTTCTTCCGGTTGGTGGAATCCGCTGGCTGCACTCCTTGGGCCTGAAGCTGATAAGGTATGGCTGGACTTCTTCGATTTGTTTGCAGAAGGTCTGCTGATGCCAATCGGTGCTACCGGTATGGCAGTCATGCTTGGCTGGACCAGACTGAGATTCCTCGACGAGGAAGTTTCAGAAGGTTCCGACTTCAAAACAAAAGGTTTCGTACATTTCTGTCTAAAATGGCTGGATCCAATCATCTGCGGTATTTTGATTATCGTATCTCTAGACGGATTCTTCGACTTCACAGATTTATTCTAATAAGACCACATACATATGCACGATTTGCATAAACGACGCAGAAACCGGGATTCTTCTCAATCCCGGTTTCTGCTTTCTTTCGTCTATTTTCATACATTAAAAGGAATCCAATTTTATTCAGTTTTTTATGTCATATAACAAATTTCCAAAAGGCTTTATGTTATGATTGACAACTTCACTACAGCCAGATATAATGGTAGGACAAACTATATATTTGCAATTATCAATTAGGAGGACTTTATCTCATGACACAACAACAAGGTAAAGGTCAATGGGCGAGCAATTTCGGCTTTCTAATGGCCGCAATCGGCTCCGCTGTTGGTCTTGGCAACTTATGGGGATTCCCGTACAAGATGGGAATCAGTGGAGGATTTGCTTTCCTCATCCTGTATCTAATCTTAGTCGTACTGGTAGGCTACGTAATCTGCCTTGGTGAGCTTTCTCTGGGAAGAAACTCCGGCAAAGGTGTTGTCGGCGCTTACGAAGCATTAAGTAAAAAATATGCGTTTATCGGATGGTTCGGATGGATTTCTCCGCTGCTGATTCTGGGCTTTTACTGCATGCTGGGCGGCTACTGTCTGAAATACGCGATTGCCAATATCGGAGATCTCTTTGGTGCAGGCTTTGGCGTTGGATCCACAGATAGCGGTGAATTTTTCGGTACATTTTCCACCGATATGGTGCAAAGTTCTGTTTACACCATTATCTTCGTCGCGCTGACTATCTTTATCGTTCGCGGCGGCGTTTCCAGCGGTATTGAGAAGTTTACCAAAGTGGCTATGCCGGCGCTATTCGTATGTCTGCTCATTGTTATCGCAAGAAGCGTTACCATGCCGGGCGCAGCTGCAGGTCTGGAATTTATGTTTAAACCAAACTGGGACGTATTCCAGGGCGCAGGCTTTATCAATGTTCTTGCCGCAGCAGGCGGTCAGATGTTCTTCTCCCTGTCGCTGGGCATGGGCATCACTGTTACTTACGGTTCTTATATGACAAAGGACGCCAGTCTGGAACGCAGCGCACTGATTATTCCACTTGCAGATACGATCATCGCCATCATGGCAGGACTTGCCATCATGCCAGCAGTATTCGCTTCCGGTCTTGATCCTAAAGGCGGTCCTGGTCTGCTCTTTGTAACACTGCAGACTGTATTCTCTGCAATGGGAGGAATTGGTCCAATCTTCGGATTCATCTTCTACGGTCTGGTATTCATCGCAGCTATCACCTCTTCCATCGCTCTGCTGGAAGCTGTCAGCTCCACCGTCATGGACAAGCGCGCAGAAAAAGGCAAACCGATTGACAGAAAACTGGTTGTAACTATTATGGGTATTATCGTAGGTCTGGAAGGCGTTTTCGTAGCGCTGGATGGACTTGGCGGCAATGGATTCCCGCAGATTTTTGGTCAGAGCACCTGGCTTGATTCCTTCGACTTAGTATCCGAGGGTATTCTCATGCCGCTGGGCGCATGCTACATGGCAATCATCCTGCCGACAGAACTGGTAGACAAAGAAGTGACCCTGAACGGCAACAAGTTCAGAACCCAGAAATTCTTCGATTTCTGCATCAAATTCGCAGCGCCGCTGCTGATGGTTCTGGTTCTTCTGGGACAAATCGATACCTTCTTTAAAATGGGTATTTTCTCATAATATAGACCACAAAGATGCCGCATGGTTGAAAACCGACGCGGCATTTTTTTAATTAGGATATTTATAGTTGTACAATCAGTCGATACATCAGTTCCAGTCTTTTTTCGATGGTGTCCAGTTCCAAATACTCTCCGCTGCTGTGCATATCGTTACCCACAGGACCGCACCCACAAAGGGTGGGCACGCCCAGACTTGCGATGTGATTAGCATCTGATACGCCGCCGGTATCTATCCAGCAAATACTCTGCCCCAAACCGGACGCTGCCTGGTTCATCTTCTGCATTAGCTCTTCTGTCACGTTTGATGGATTCATCGGCATAATTACATTTTTAAAGACTGGTTCCGCTTTCACGCCGTTTACATCTGGATTCTGTTTTAAATAAGACACCTTCTCCCGAATCTTTTCAAGCGCATGGGAATCCTTAAAACGAATATCAAATACAACTTCCGCCCTTTCCGCTACTACATTAGACGCTGTTCCGCCAGCTGCCACACCAGCCGTAATAGAAGTGCCTGCAGAAAAATCCTGCAGCGCCGTCAGTTCTGTAATCCAGCGTGCCATTTCCACAAGGGCATTGGCCCCTTTTTCCGGCGCAACCCCGGCATGGGCAGCAATCCCCTGAAAGGACACTTCCAAATCTGCGCCGCCTTTCCTGCTTCTGACAAATCCGTTATTTTGTCTTCCCGGCTCAAAGACAAAGGCGTACCGGGTATGCCTTGCCAGTTTCTGCAGCCAGGATTTGGAGCGTCCAGAACCGATTTCCTCATCACTGTTAAAAGCAAGGCAAATTCTAAGTTCTGGTCTTACCGCTCTCAGCTGTTTCGCAAGATGCATTGCCAGAACCAGTCCAGCCTTCATATCTGCTGCGCCCGGTCCGTATGCCAGATTACCTTCTTCCCTGTACGGTCTTTCTGCTGCTGTTCCTTTCGGAAATACTGTGTCCATGTGACCGACAAACATCACATCAAAATCCTTCTCCGAATGTGTCCTTGCCTCAATGCGTGTATCCTCATCGAAGGTTTCCACCAGATAGCCTTCATCTCTCAATCGGTTCGCGAGCATTCTGCCTATCACGGCAATGTCCTGCAAATTTTCACTGCTGCTGTCCAAATTTACGATTTCCGCAAGTTCTTTGCGGAATTGTTCTATATTCCACATGCTCTTGCTCCTTTCTTTTTTCTAAAATTATTATATACTCTTTTGGGAAGGTGAACAACATGAAACTCAACCAGCTATATTATTCCGGATGTACATTACAAAAGCGGACTGATTGCCCACTTCTGCCTGCAATCAATCCGCTTTTTATAAAGAAGGTGTTTTGGATTATTCTTCGGAAAGTTTCTTATAATTTTCGTATTTTTCACGAGCGTCTTGTTCTGTCATTTCAAAGAGCTTATCTGCTTTCTGCGGAAATTCCTTTGCCAGAGAAGCATATCTGTTCTGACCCATGATAAAGTCTTTGAACGGTTTGCTTGGCGCCTTGGAATCCAAAATAAACGGATTTCTGCCCTTTTTCTTTAACTCAGGATTGTATCTGTAGAGATGCCAGTAGCCAGATTCTACAGCGTCCTTGATGTTCTCCTGAGATTTGCCCATGCCTTTCTTGATGCCGTGGTTGATACAAGGCGCATAAGCGATAATCAGAGATGGTCCATCGTAAGCTTCAGCTTCAGCGATTGCTTTCATGAACTGGGCTTTGTCAGCGCCCATGCCTACCTGCGCTACGTATACATAGCCGTAGGACATTGCCATCATGCCGAGGTCTTTCTTCTTGATTCTTTTACCAGAGGCTGCAAATTTTGCAATTGCTGCTGCCGGTGTCGCCTTGGATGCCTGACCGCCAGTGTTGGAGTAAACCTCTGTATCGAATACCAGTACGTTGATATTTTCGCCGGAAGCCAGTACGTGATCCAGACCGCCGTAGCCGATATCGTAAGCCCAGCCGTCACCGCCGATAGCCCAGATAGATTTCTTTACGAGGTAATCCTTGTATCTTAAAATTCTGTCACAAAGCTGTTTCAGCACTTCGTCGGTAGTCTTCATATTCTCTATTGCATCCAGAACCTTCTGGCTGGCTGCAATAGATTCTTCGCCGTGGTCCTTGTATTCTAACCAGTCTTTGAAAGCGTCTTTCATTTCGTCATCGATATCCAGCTCGAGAAGCGCTTTCATGTTGCTTTCAATCTTGTCGCGGATCTGTTTGGTTGCCAGAACCATACCGTATCCAAATTCTGCATTATCTTCAAACAGGGAGTTTGCCCACGCAGGTCCGTGTCCCTTTTCATCCGTGCAGTATGGCATGGACGGCGCAGATGCGCCCCAGATGGAGGAACAGCCTGTCGCATTGGCAATCATCATTCTGTCGCCGAAGAGCTGTGTGATAACCTTCAGATAAGGCGTTTCACCGCAGCCTGCACATGCGCCGGAAAACTCGAAGTAAGGCTGGAAGAACTGACTGCCTTTTACGCTGGTCTTTTCAACTGGCAGGTCTTTTTTCTTGATGGTCATAGCATAATCCCAGTTGTCTGCTTCGTGAACCACATCGGCATAAGCTTCCATCTTAAGTGCCTTTTCCTTTGCTGGACAGATGTCTGCGCAGTTGCCGCAGCCCATACAGTCAAGAGCAGAAAGCTGCATCCTGTAGTGCAGTCCGTCAAGCTGTGCGCCCTGCGCTTTGATGGTCTCAAAACCTTTTGGCGCTGCTGCCAGTTCCTCATCATTGAGCAGCACAGGTCTGATTGCAGAGTGCGGGCAGACAAAGGAGCACTGATTGCACTGGATACATTTTGTCATATCCCACTTCGGCAGATGTACAGCTACGCCGCGTTTTTCGTATCTGCTGGTGCCCAGAGGGAAAGAGCCATCCGGGTGATTGATAAAGGTGCTGACCGGAAGATCTTCGCCTTCCTGTTTATTCATCGGAATCAGCACTTCTTCTACGAATACCGGCAAATCCAGAACCTTTTCTTTCGGATCTTCTGCATCCAGCCAGCTTGCCGGAATCTCGACCTTCTGAATTGCGTTGATACCTTCATCAACAGCCTTCCAGTTCATCTCGATGACCTGTTGACCTTTTTTCTTGTATGTCTTTTCGATACCTTCTTTCAGATATTTGATCGCATCATCTACAGGAATTACTTCCGTCAGTTTGAAGAAAGCTGCCTGCATGATCATGTTGATTCTGCTGCCAAGACCGATGGCTTCACTAATTTTCCATGCGTCGATGGTATAGAAGTTGATTTCTTTCTTTGCCAGTGCGCGCTTTACGCTTGCAGGCAAATGTTCGTCCATTTCCTCCGGTGCCCACAAACTGTTGAGCAGGAAGGTGCCGCCCTTCTGCAGATCCTTCAGCATGTCGTACTGTCTCAGATATGCCTGGTTATGACAGGCAACGAAATCCGCTCTGTTAATGCCGTAAGCCGACTTAATCGGATTTTTACCAAAACGCAGATGAGAAATGGTTACGCCGCCAGATTTTTTGGAGTCATACGCAAAATATCCCTGTGCATATAAGTCAGTCTTATCACCGATAATCTTAATGGCTGTCTTGTTAGCGCCGACTGTACCGTCAGAGCCCAGACCCCAGAACTTGCATTTGATGGTGCCTTCCGGCTCTCTGGAAATGCCCACGGTATATCCCAGGGAATGACCGGTTACATCATCTTCGATACCTACGGTAAAGTGGTCTTTCGGATGCTTGTGATACAGATTATCAAAGACCGCACGAATCATACCCGGCGTTACATCCTTGGAGCCCAGACCGTATCTGCCGCCGTAAACTTCCGGCGCATACTTTTCGCCGTAAAGCATGGTCTTAATATCCTGATACAAAGGTTCGCCGATGGCACCCGGTTCCTTGGTTCTGTCCAGCACTGCAATTCGCTCAACAGTCTTTGGCAGAACATCCATAAAATATTTCTTTACGAAAGGACGGTAAAGTCTAACCTTAATCAGACCAACCTTGTGACCGTCCGCAAGAAGTTTTTCCATGGATTCTTCGATGGTTTCGCAGACAGATCCCATCGCCACGATTACGTTCTCTGCGTCAGGCGCACCGACATAGTCAAAAGGCTTGTACTTGCGACCGGTTACCTCGCCGATCTTATCCATGTATTCTACTACGATTTCCGGCAGCTCATCATAGAACTTGTTGGAAGCTTCTCTTGCCTGAAAGAAGATATCCGGATTCTGTGCAGTACCGCGAATCATCGGATGTTCCGGGTTGAGCGCTCTCTTTCTAAACTTATCGACTGCATCTAAATCGATTAACTTTCGCAGTTCATCGTACTCGATGGTTTCGATTTTCTGAATCTCGTGAGAAGTTCTGAAACCGTCAAAGAAGTGTACAAAAGGCAGACTGCCTTTGATTGCCGCAAGGTGCGCTACAGCACCCAGGTCCATAACCTCCTGCACAGAACTTGAAGCCAGCATTGCAAAGCCTGTCTGTCTTGCTGCCATAACATCGGAATGATCGCCGAAGATACAAAGGGCATGACTGGAAACAGTTCTTGCTGCTACATGAAATACTGCCGGCAGCATTTCGCCTGCAATCTTGTACATATTTGGAATCATTAAAAGCAGCCCTTGTGACGAAGTATATGTAGTCGTCAAAGCGCCTGATGAAAGAGAGCCGTGCACTGTTCCTGCAGCGCCCGCCTCAGACTGCATTTCCGCAACTCTGACAGTTTGTCCAAAAATATTTTTCTTGCCATATGCTGCCCATTCATCTACCACCTCTGACATTGTCGATGAAGGTGTAATCGGGTAAATAGCCGCCACATCGGTAAAAGCGTAGGAAACCTGCGCTGCTGCGGTGTTGCCGTCCATAGTTTTCATTCTTTTTTTAGTCATAAGATTTTCCTCCCATTCTCTCTTCTCATTTCTAAAAAATAGTTTTAAACTCTAATTTTTTGTAATAAAAATCGTAATGTATCTACTTTAATACAGAAAAGTAACTTTGTCAAGATTGTACAACTAAAAATACAATATACATATAAATATGCACAAAATATACATTTAATTGCATAACAAAAGCAACGTGACAACGCCAGGAACCCCTAAAACGCCCACTGTTAAAGAATTAACAACGTTAATTGGGATGAGAATTCCAAAATTCATTCCAATGTAATTTATTACAATAATTAAAACAGCACCTATCAGACTGTTCGCCAGCAGCCGCAAAATTACTTTCACTGGAACAAGCAGTGCTTTTCCCAATAAAAAGATTAAAATCAACGTACCGCCAAAAGTCAAAAATACGCTCAGTTCTGTGCCCATAGTAAATCCTCCGCCTAAAATAATGTACTCGTTGTATAAAATATGCGCAGGTGGAATAAAATAGAATAAAATAACTACAAAGGATGTGATTCCATTGAAAAACAAAGAGAACCAAATTTTGTCCTGTATCAAAATCGCCCGCTCCGAAATGGAAGCAGCGACAAACCTTTTCAATGAATTGACCGATACTGCCGCTATCGACTGTGCTGCTTACAGTCTTCTTGCGGCAACAAAGAAATATAACTATTTTATGCAGATTGCAAAGGAAGAAGGGCTGCGGGTGCAGGGATGACAGTCGGCTCGGCAATTTTGCGCAGTGCAGAAGTCTCACCGCACCAGTCTGCCCCTTTTGCCCCTTTACCTTCATAATCCAAAAAAGAGACAGATTCCAAAAATCTGTCCCTTTATAATGTTCTGCGCCCTTCCATAGCTTTCAAAAGTGTTACTTCGTCAGCATATTCTAAATCGCCGCCTACAGGTATACCGTTAGCAATTCTGCTGACTTTGATTCCGGAGGGTTTAATCAGCCTTGCAATATACATAGCCGTCGCTTCCCCTTCGATATTAGGATTTGTTGCCAAAATCAGTTCTTTGACCTGACTGTTCTGCAGCCTTACAATCAGCTGCTTCAAGTTGATATCCTCAGGTCCTATGCCATCCATAGGAGAGATTGCTCCATGAAGCACGTGATAAAGCCCGTCGAATTCTTTGATACGCTCCATCGCCATTACGTCTTTCGGACTTTCCACTACGCAAATCACATCCTGTCTGCGGTTTTGGTCAGTACAAATGCTGCACGGATCCTGATCGGTCAGATTTCCGCAGACAGAACAATATTTCATCGTCTGTTTTGCCTCCAGAATAGAGTGCGCCAGCCCCTGCGCCTCTCCATCTGTCAACGACAGAATATGGAATGCAAGGCGCTGTGCTGTTTTTCCGCCGATTCCTGGCAATTTGGACAGTTCATTGACCAGTTTTCCTAATGGTCTTGGATACTGTCTCATTACATCAATCCCGGAATGTTGAGCCCGCCGGTCAGCTTGCTCATTTCAGTATTAGAAATCTCGTCAATCTGGCGCATTGCCTCGTTGACAGCGGCAATCACTAAATCCTGCAGCATTTCCACGTCATCAGGATCTACAATATCTTTATCCAGATTCAGACTGACAATTTCTTTCTTTCCGTTTACAGTTACGCTCACTGCACCACCGCCAGAAGTTGTGGTAATTTCCTTTTCTTCAAGTTCTGCCTGCATCTGCTCCATCTGGCGCTGCATCTGCTGCATCTGCGCAAGCTGCTTCTGCATATTGCCTGCTCCTCCGCCAACTTTCGGTTTCTTTCCTGCTCTCATTCCTTTTCCCATGTCTTTATCCTCCTATGGTTTACTCTTTATTTAATCGTGATGTCCACACCCAAATCCAGTTTGCTGCGAACTTCTGATGCCAGCTGTTCCGCTTCCTGTCTATGAGGTGATACTTCTTCATTCTGCTCCTCTGTCTTGCAGACCAGTTTCAGGTTCTTTCCCGTAATCTTCTCCATCAGCTGACAAATCTGCTGCTGATTACTCTCTACATACTGTTTGGTGAAAGCGTTTTGTGCGATAACCTTAAACTGACTGTCATTTATCTCTGCCAGTACTGCACCGGTACGAATCAGGTTAAAGCTACCCTTAATATCCTCGCCCTCTTCAAAAATGCGCTCCCAGATTTCATCCAAATCGTAATTGGGTATTTGCACGGTCTGCGGCTGTTGCTGCAGTGCATTGCCTGCACCGTTTTCTTCTAAAACTACTGGCGCTGAGGCTACTACCTGTTCCGCCTGAGGCTGCTGCAGCGGTGCTGTTGCTGCTCCCACTGGGGCTGGCTGTGCCATCTGTGGCTGCCCTTGCGGTCTTACGCTTGCCTGCTGCACCTGACGAACACTTTTGCCTATAGGCGCTGCCTCCGTCAGACCTGAAGCAATTGTTACGATGGCAAGCTCCAGCAGTATCCTCGGCTGGCTGGAATATCTTGCGTCATTGATAGTTCGTGACAAAGTAACAATTCCGCTGTTAATTTCATCCAGAGAGATTTGACTGCTCTGATCCCGCAGCTTTTCTATATTTTCTGTAGACATGTTCAACATGTCTTCTGCATTCTTAATGTATTTTGTAATCAACAGGCTTCGGTAGTGACTCATCCAGTCTTTCATCAGCTGTTTGACATCCTTACCTTCCTGCAGCGCTTCATCCAGAATCACCAGCGCCCCTGCAACGTCATGAAGGGAAACTTTGTCTGTCAGATTGATAAAGAATTCTTCGGAAACCGTTCCCAGAAATTCCAGAATAATGTCTCTGTCAAGTTTACGATCACCTGCTGACAGGCACTGGTCTAAGATGCTGAGTCCATCACGGACAGAGCCATCTGCATTGGCTGCTAGAAGTCGCAACGCCCGCTCTGTAATTTCGATTCCCTTCTCTGCGCAAATTCTACCCATATGGTCGATGAGCACCTTTTCCGGTACTCTTTTAAAATCCAGACGCATACATCTTGACAGAATCGTCTGAGGCAGTTTCTGCGGGTCAGTGGTTGCAAGAATAAAGATTACATTTTCCGGCGGTTCCTCCAAAGTCTTCAACAGTGCATTAAAAGCGCCTGTTGACAGCATATGAACTTCGTCTATAATGTAGACTTTTTTCCGTCCCACTGCCGGCGGATATTTTACACTTTCCCTGAGTTCCCTGATATTATCTACCCCATTGTTGGACGCCGCATCAATCTCAATGACATCCATAAAAGTTCCATCTTTGATCGCCATGCAGTTTGCACAGTGACCGCAGGGTTTTTCTTCCTCTGTAAGACAATTAACTGCCTTAGCTAAAATCCGCGCAGTCGTGGTCTTACCCGTCCCTCTGGTCCCGCAAAATAAATATGCGTGACTGACCGTTCCGGTCTGAATCTGATTCTTTAAGATCCTGACAATGTGGTCCTGCCCGATCACCTCGGAAAAGACCTCCGGTCTCTGCGCCCTATATAAAGCTGTGTACATGAAGTTCCTCTCCTTGTTTTTAACGGTGCTTAATGTGGTAGGAGGCGTGCCTGCTGCTTCCTGACTCGGCTCGGCTCGTTGTGCCCCGCGCAGCGTGCCTGCTCTCCGGCTCGTTGTGCATATTTTTTAAAAAAATCCCTAAAATATGTACAAGTTATCGCTCCCTTATGCATATTTCTCAAAAAACACCTGAAAATATGCACATTCCCCTTCCAAAATCAAGGAATTACACCGAAATACGCTACAAAATTCAACCTTTATCCGAGCAAATATGCATAAATTTTTCTATTTTGCCGAAAATATGCACACCGGCGTGCATATTTTCGATACTTTTTTATTATATATGCACATCACACTGCTCTGGCTGTTTCCGAATAAGAAAAGTGCACATGACAGAATTATAAATTCCTATGCACACATGGCGTCTGCCTCGCGGCGACGCTTCACAAAGTGCTTTTCTCGAAACATATGGAAATATCGACCAGTGGATATTTCCTATGTTATAAAAAAATTGCCCTTTTATAGCTCCGCAGGCGTTGGAGAAGGCTTATCTGCGGCACATAAGAACTTCCGCTTATTGCTGCTTCCTTCCGGACCTGACAAGGTTCACGGCATCCCATTGCGCAGGACCCAAACCATACCAGGCGAAGCTATAAAAGGGCAATGATTCAGTTTTCTCTACAAAGTTTGTACGTTTTAGTCGCACATATTATTATATGGGTTTTGGACGGGATTGTCAAATAGTATTTAGGGGTTTAAGAAGTTTCACCAGTTCCAGGTGCTACTTGCACAAAGGCAGCATGTTAAAAAACAGACTTCCATTTTATATAATTGCCTTCTATTACAATCTCCATCTTCTCTGCCTCATGGAGATAGGTCAGCATGGCCTTCACTGTAGTTCCGTTGAGTACATACTGCCCCAAATCAAAACAAAGGTTATATTTCTCAAAGAGGGCCGCCATGATATCATCGAAAATCAACGCCTTGTTGGAGCAAAGATTCAGAATGTCGTCCATGATTTCCATAGCGTTATCAATATTTACCTGGGCAAGAGGTACGATATCCTCACAGGCTGCGCCGTGGGCTGGCACAAAGACTTTGGCAGAGATCCCTTTGACCATTTCCAATGTCTCCAGATATCTTCCCATATCAAATATATAAGAAATTCGGTATTTATCCAAAGTTTCCTGGCCTACAAGACAATCTGCCAGAAAGACTACATCATCGCAGGTTCTAAGTCCAAACTGCGCATCGGAATGACCAGGAAGTTCTATCATAGATAAACCTTCTGGAAGCAGTTCCTCTGTCAGTTCTGTAACCACACTTTCCTTTGCCATCAAAAATTTGTTCTGCAGTTCGTGCGGCGGACAGGAGCCGAAGAGAAACGCCGGCTCCAGCAGCGGCCGCGCCACGAAGGCGCGGTCGCTGCCACGGCTGCACACGGTGCAGCCGGTCCGCTGCTGTAGCAGTTGATTTCCACCAATGTGATCTGCATGAAAGTGGGTATTGATCACCATCTTCAGCTTCCAGCCCTGTCCCTCGATGATGCGCAGGGCTTTTTTGGCGGCATCCTTATCATTGCCGCTGTCAATGAGACAAACCTCTTCTTGATTAATCCTGAAGAGTCCCATTTTTGCAGGGCACTCTATGTAATAAGTCCGTTCACCTATCTGTATCAACTCGTACATCTTGATCCCCTTTCCTCGCTTATCAGCAGAGAAAACTTAACCTATAATTTGATTTTCAAGAAAAAATGTATAAAAATCTCTCAAGTTTGCGCAAAGTCCCTGCATTCAACTCTTAAAATCCTCTAAATCAACCCTGCATTTAAACAATTTTTACAAAATCCACACTGCTACACAATCTTTCTTATACACTTTTCCCTATTTTTTTCATTTTCGGTTAAGATTTGCCGATTTCCTTATACATTTTCTCGCGATTTTATCGTTATAGGTTAAAAGCTTTGCTATTTTACCACCTTATACAACTCATCCGGCTCTGGCGGCGTGATTTCAGACCGCTCACCGTCTGCTCCAATCAGCACAAGCCCTGCCTCCTTGGCGCAAATCCGCCCAATACAGCAAACCGGCACACCTACCGCTGTAATCGCCTCCAGCAGCGCCTCCTTCTTCTCCGGCGCTGCAATGATCATCATACAGCCGCTGGAAATCAGCCGCAGCGGATTGATTCCAAAGTGGTCTGCGATTTTTCTTGTAACCGGCTGCACCGGAATGGCTTCTTCCCAAAGCTCTACACCAAGGTCTGCGATATGACACATCTCCCAGACTGCTCCCAGAATGCCGCCCTCAGTTACATCGTGCATACCGCCAGTTCCAATCTTTCCGGCAGCAGTGCCCTCTTTCACGACGCTTACATCGTCTAATAGCGATTTTGCATGTATTAGCTCGGATTTTGTCAGCACATCTGCCAGTTCTGCTTCAAAATCGCCTGCAATAATGCCAGTGCCCTCAAGCCCCGCCCATTTTGTCAGAAGCACATAATCGCCCGGGCGCATATCGCCCGCTGACTGGCAGCTGCCTGCAACTGCCCGACCAAAAGCAGTAGAGACGATAACCGGCTGATTCACCGCCGGCGTCACTTCGGTATGACCGCCGATAATCTCAACACCGGAAGCTTCTGCCGCTTCTCCCGCCTGCTCCATGATCGTTGCTACATCTTCAATGGTTGTTCCCACAGGCAGCATGACTGCCAGGGTAATGCCAAGAGGCTCTATACCGTTGCTGGCAATATCGTTGCAGGAAATATGAATAGCTAGCCGGCCAATTTCAGAAACAGCTGCTGTAATTGGATCAGTGGAAATTACACAATCATATGATCCGAAGTCGATAACGGCACAATCTTCTCCCACACCTGCACGAGTTTTCACTTCAGGTCTGCGGTAGGTAATCCTGTCCAGTACAATTTCCTGCAGTACATCGCTGTCCAACTTGCCGACTTTCAGTGGAGCGAGGGCCTGCGTTCCGCCAGATGCTAACTCTGCTTCCAGCGGCGATGCCTCTGCACACCTCGTCATTTTTTTAGCCGACCTCGCCAACTCTTCTTCCTTACACATCTTCTATCACCCCTGTTTCAATCCAAGTCTTAATTGTTTCTTCATCTATAATAGGAATACCAAGTTCCTTTGCTTTCTTGTTTTTTCCGGAAGTGGACTGCAGATCATTATTAATCAGATATGCGGTCTTTGCGCTGACAGAGCCTGCTACTTTGCCGCCAGCCCGCTGAATTTCTGCCTTCAGTGCATCCCGATTCTCATAGTGCTGCAAAGAACCTGTAATCACAAATGTCTTTCCTTCCAGAAAGTCTGCCGTTTCTTCTTCCGTCTCATCGAGGCGCACCATGGCACGCACATCTTCTGCTTCCTTTCGCTTCGTGTCATCGTCAAAATACGATACATAGGCATCTGCCATAATTTCGCCGATTCCATCGATTTCAATCAGTTCTTCACGGGTCAGTGCCACTGCTTTGTCCCACTTGCGACCACAGGCTTTGACAATTACCTTGGCATTGGCAACACCGATGCCCGGAATGCCCAAACTGTAAAGGAGCCGTTCTGGCGTCGTATCCTTCGCTTTTTCTATGGATGATGCCAAATTCTCAAAGGATTTTTCTCCAAAACCCTCCATTGCTGTGATTTGTTCCCGATACTGTTCCAGCGCAAACAGGTCCGCTAACTCACGAATCAGCCCTTTTGCAATCAGTTTTTCGATGGTCGCCTCTGACAAACCGTCTATATTCATTGCGTCGCGAGAAACAAACAATGTAAACCGTTTAATCTGCTTTGCGAGACATGCCTCGTTGGTGCAGTACAAGGTTTCCACGCCATTGTCGTTTTTCACTGTAGTTTTCTCTCCGCAGACCGGACAACTCTCCGGCACTTCTATATCATTACTTCCCGTCAGATTCTCTGCAATCTGCGGAATAATCATGTTTGCCTTGTATACTGTAATGGTATCGCCAAGTCCCAGTTTCAGATCCCGCATCACGCTGATGTTATGAACCGATGCCCGGCTCACTGTGGTTCCTTCCAGTTCTACCGGTTCAAAGATTGCCACCGGATTAATCAGACCGGTTCTTGATGCGCTCCACTCGATCTCCTTTAAAGTCGTCTCCGCAACCTGATCCTGCCACTTAAATGCAATGGAATCCCTTGGAAACTTTGCAGTAGTCCCCAGACTGCGGCTGTAATCGATGTCATCCAGACTCAGAACCAGCCCGTCCGACGGCAGATCGTTATCTGCCACTGCTGCTTCAAAATATCCAACGGCATCTACCACATTTTCTGCGTCTACCATCCTGTATTCCACAACATCAAAGCCCTGGTCACAAAGCCACATCATCTGCTTTTGCCGGCTGCCCGCAAAATCTACGCCTGCAGCTTCCACCAGACTAAAAGCGAAGAAATTGACGTTTCGCTCAGCGGTAATGCGATTATTCAGCTGACGTACAGAGCCGCTGCACAAGTTTCTCGGATTTTTATATTTAGCATCGGCATCCCCGATAGAAGCATTGATCTTCTCAAAATCGCTGTACTTGATTACTGCTTCTCCACGCAGAACCAGTCTGCCTTTATGCGGAATTTCCACAGGCACATTGGCAAAGACGCGGGCGTTGTTTGTAATCACTTCGCCAACATCCCCGTTTCCCCGAGTCAGCGCCTTAACCAGCTTTCCTTCCTCGTAAGTCAGTACAATGGTAAGTCCATCCAGTTTCCAAGATAAAAGCCCCTTCTGTCCTGCAAGCCATTCTGCCAGCGCCTGTCTGTCCTTTGTCTTATCCAGCGACAACATTCTCTCCGGATGCCGCTCCTTCGGCAGATCCGAAAGCACTTCATATCCCACATTCTGCGTAGGACTGCCTGCCAGAATCATGCCGGTTTCCGCCTCTAAAGCTGCCAACTCATCGTAAAGCTTATCGTACTCAAAGTTGGACATCATCTCCTCAGCATCCTGATAGTACGCCTTGCTGGCTCTATTCAAAATCTCTATTTTCTCTTTCATTAAAGACTTTTTGTCTTCCATGGTCATTTTATCTCCTAAATTTTCTTTAGCGGAGCGATACCCTTCGCCATTTTTTTCTGTCCAGCAGCATCGAAAATAACAGTCATCGTCTTGTCATCCTGATCGATGACGAGTCCCTCTCCAAATTTAGCATGGCGCACTCTGTCTCCGATAGCAAAATCTTCACCGCCTGCCGCAGCGCTTACATTGGCACGGGTGGCTGCTTTTGCAAAGCGCAGCGCATCGTAAGGTTTCGGGCTTTCCTTTGCTGCATAACCGTCGATAGATCCGGTGGATACACCTAGACCGCTATCTCTTGACTTTCTGACATACACAGCGTCTCCCTCAAGGAGTCTCTTATCAACTTCCCGCAAAAACTGGGACTCTCTGGTATAGTCCGTCCGTCCGTAGAGTGTTCGCATAGCTGCGCTGCACAGGATTAGTGTTTCCTTTGCACGGGTCATGCCTACATAGCAAAGCCTGCGTTCCTCCTCCATACCTGTCGGCGTATCAAAGGCTTTGTGCCCCGGAAAAAGACCGTCCTCAAGTCCCGGCAAAAATACGACCGGAAATTCCAATCCCTTTGCGCTGTGCATGGTCATGAGCACTACCGCATCCTGACTCTCATCGTGGTTGTCGACTTCTGCCATCAGAGTGATCTTCTCCATAAACTCTTCGATGGTCGGATTCTCGGCTTCATCTTCGTAATCGTAAATAACCGATTTAAATTCCATCAAGTTTTCGATACGTCCCTCTGCCTCTACAGTATTTGCATCTTCCAGGGCTTTCATGTATCCGGTTTTTACAAGGAGGTTGTCATAAATGTCAGACACCCTAAGGTTCTCCCTCTCGGCTCTGCAAAGGTTGATACATTCTACCATCGCCTTGACGCCGGCGTACGCTTTTCCCGGAAGGGTGGAAAGCACCTCTTCATCAGACAAAGCCTGCAGCAGACTTTCCCCTCTGACCTTGGCAAATGCCTCAACCTTTTCCACTGACTTATCTCCCATGCCCCGCTTCGGCTCGTTGACTACTCGCTTAAAGGAAAGGTCGTCGTACGGATTTACTACAAGGCGCATGTATGCCATCACATCCTTGATTTCTTTTCTGTCGTAGTAACGCAGCCCCGACAGTACTCTGTATGGGATGTCTCTTGCAGTCAGTGCCTCTTCAAAATGTCTGGACTGAGCGTTGGTCCTGTAAAGAATGGCAAAATCACTGAACTTCCGCTCTCTGGTTTTCATCAGGTCGATCTGCTGCGCCACAAAACGCGCCTCGTCCTTTTCCGTGTCGGCGCGGTAATATTTGATCTTATCGCCAGCTTCCTTTTCGGTCCACAGCTTCTTACCTTTTCTGCCGTGGTTGTTTTCGATAACTGAATGGGCTGCCGCCAAAATGTTGCCTACGGAGCGATAGTTCTGCTCCAGCTTGACCACCTTTGCCTCAGGAAAGTCCTTTTCAAAATCTAAAATATTCCTGATATCCGCACCTCTCCACTGATAGATGCACTGGTCGTCATCACCTACTACGCAAAGATTGTGATGGGCCTCAGCAAGCATCTTTATCAGCTTATACTGAATATGGTTCGTATCCTGATATTCATCTACCATGATATAACGAAACCGATTCTGATACTTGAGCAAAATCGCCTCGTCCGCTTCAAAAAGTCTGACTGTGTTTAAGAGCAGGTCGTCAAAGTCCATGGCGTTGTTCTTCCTAAGTTCCTCCTCGTATGCCTTAAACACGTTATAAATAATCTTCGTCTTGAAGTTATCCTCCATGGTCTTTCGGTAACCCTCTGCGTCCACAGCTTTTTCCTTAAAAGAACTGATAATGCTGAGAAGATACGGCGCACCGAACTCCTTATCGTTGATATTCTGTGCCTTGATGATATTCTTGACGATAGTTTTCTGATCTGTGCTGTCATAGATGACAAAGTTATGATCATAGCCGATGATCTCACAGTGATACCGCAAAATCCGAAGACACATAGAATGGAATGTCATGATCCACATGTCCCTGCAGCTGCCTACTAAATCCTCTACTCTGCTCCTCATCTCAGCTGCCGCCTTATTGGTAAAGGTTACAGCCAGAAGGTGATAAGGGGATATCCCCTGCTCTATCATATAAGCGATACGCTCTGTCATGGTGCTGGTCTTGCCGGATCCGGCGCCAGCCAGAATGAGCAGCGGTCCTTCGATCATCATAGCTGCCTGTCTCTGTTTGTCGTTCAATCTGTCTAAACTCATCTATGTAAACTCTCCTTATTTTAAATGCTCTTTTATTCTACCACAAACAAACGTTCTATGCACGAAAATATTGACAAAGCCATGCAGCACTTTCCGCACACTGCCTGCTTTCAATGGTCATGGTTACATCTTGCCCGCAGTGCCTTGCTATTTCCTGCAAAACTTTTTTCATATCCATAGCCCCCTGATGAACAGGTCCATGGGAATCTGACGTTCCATCATTGTTATGCAGATGAAAATGCCCGATATAAGGTCCCAGCACGGAAAGCCAGTCAAAGATATCGTATTCCGGCAGGGTGCAGACATTGGCATGGCCTACATCGAGACAAATGCGTGCCCGCGGGTCATCAAGCTCCTCTAACAGCTGCTTCATCATATACGGTTCATCTTCAAAGACATTTTCGATATAAATAGTAAACTCCGCCGGCTTATCCTCTAAGAACTTTCTCCAGAAATAAAGAGATTTCTCATGGTGCCATTCCTTGAAATATAGAAGCGGCTGATATCCGCTGTGCACAACCATTCGATTCACGCCCAATTTTTCACACATTCGATACGCTTCATTAAGCCTGGTAAGTCCCAGCTCTACCGCTCTGTGGTCGATAGAAGCTGGAATAATCTCCGTAAACGGTCCGTGCATAATAACATTTTTTGCCTGTGAGTCAGAGATTTCCTTTCTCATTGCTCTGATGGTATTTTCTTCCTGGTCAGCATCCAGCGCTTCTGATATACAAATATCGTTAAGCTCTATTCCAAGACCATATCTGGCAATAACCTCTACAGCGTTTTCCGAAAATGTCGCGATACAAATTTTATCCTTCATACCTTCTAGGTTCCTTTCAAAAAATAGTTGAGGCAGGCTGACGAGACCTGCCTCAATCTGTATGAAAAAAGAATGAAAAGCCGGTCATCCACGCTTTAAAAAAAGGGCTGTGGATAACCCACAGCCCGTATTTGCTGTTCTTTTTCAGGTTCGGTTCACCGCCGAATCCGGAAATTCCTCTCATGCAGGTCTCCTGACTCAGGACTCAGCATTTCTTCTGCCTTCCCAGAAATATTCCAGTGGCGCCTTAGAAGAAACTCCTCCAATACAGTGGCGGGACCGCACAGGATTTGCACCTGTTTCCCTCTTAGCCTCCTCGCACATCAGAATCTAGCGCAAAAAGGAACATGAGATTGTATCGAATTACAGTTTTATTATAGCTTTTTTTAACTGAAAAGTCAATGAAAACCCACTTCCAATTTACTTATATAAAGTCGCCTAATCGGCACAGTCACCTAACCTAAAACGAGCTTTTTCGGCACCAGTGCACGAGACGTCAAATCTCTCACTACTCCACCACAACCTGCTCTGTTTCACAGATAAAAGATGTAATCACCTTCACCAGTTCAGACAGCGGCAGTTGATGACTGACAAACTCGTAGTGAACATCATCGATTATGAAGGTTGCTACGTATAAATCATAAGTTCCCTCCGGCGCATGGGTATTTTCATCATAAGGTCCATACTCCATCTCCCTGTGCCCAAAGGTGACTTCCGTATTTCCAATGAGGGAAGTCTTAGGCTGCTGTTCCTCACTAATCCACATGTAGTCTCTGCTCATCCCTTTTTTCCATGCACTCAAAGTAAATCCCCTCTCGGCATTCACGCCTTTTGTCATCATAGGCATACCGTCCTCATAAAAACTATGGTAAAAATCCAAAGAAATTTCATCCAAGTATAGCTTGCCGTCCAACATAAGAACGCTTTGTTTATCGTTATTAGGCGATTCTCCTAGCCCATTGGGAATATACACAGGCCACAAATCCCTTCCGAAATATGCATTGATTTCTTCCTTCGCCCAAACCTCTTCCACGCAATTATTCGGTACGTGGATTTTGTCGGCGCTAAAACTAGCAAGCTCACTTACTGCAATATCCGAAAGTTCCACCCGCACCAGTTCTGTCGCCGGCGCATTCAACCCCTGTCTATGCAAAAAAACACCGGTTACCGCAATACAGATACAGGCTGCCGCCAATCCAAACCCTTTTAAAAAATTTCTGGAGCGTGCTTTTCTCTTATGCACTGGCGCATAAGCTTCCGAAATAATATCCGAAATAACATCCTCATGCATATAACTCAAACCTGTCAATAAATCTTTTCCGTTCATATTGTAATCCCCTCTTTCTCTAAATAGCTGCGCAGCGCTTTTCTTGTGCGATGCAGTTCTGTCTTCACCTTACTCTGACTAATGCCCATGGTTTTTGCCAGCTCTGCCACAGACTGTCCCAGCCAGTAACGCCGCAAAAACATCTGCCTTTTTCCAATGGGCAACTGCTTCACAAAAGAACTGAGCAGCACTCCGATTTCCTGCCCTGTAAAACTACACTGGACAGATTCGTCGGGTATACACGTCTCCAACTCCACAGATAATTCCACCACCGGAAAATTTCTCTTCTTCGCATGATTCCAGTCCAGTCTGTCAAAACAAGTAAGCCTGCAGATTTTTGCCAAATATGCGAACAAATGATTCGGTCTTTTCGGCGGAATGGCATTCCACGCTTTCAAATAAGTATCGCTGACGCACTCTTCGGCATCCTGACGACTATGCAAAATATTTTCCGCCAGCCGTAAAAGTTGACCTCCATAAAGTGCCTCCGTTTGGGCTATGGCATTCTGATTTCTCTGCCAGTAGAGCATCAAAATCTCCTCTTCATTCACTGGCTGCACCTCCTTTCACTTCTATAGACGGAGAACAATTTCCAAGGTTACACTTCTCACACAAAAAAAACATAAATACGCTCAATTTCTTCTCGAAATTACCACAAAAACCGTATATACTAAAGGAGTCAAAAGTTAATGGTTTGCACACTTTTGAACGTTCTTTCTTAATTAAATACTAAATATCGCAAGAAAAAGACTCTGCTGCCAAGCGGAGTCTTTTTCTTTACAAGAATTGAAATATACGTCTTTTCATCCGCTATAATCCCGAAAAAAAGAGAACATCAGTCCTGACGTTCTCTTTTCCTTTGATTTATTTCACTTTTACCTTCTTTGCGCTGCAATACTCACCATAGAGTTTGCCGCCCTCGCCATCGTCTTTATAGGCCCGGATTTTCACATAATAGGTTTTTCCCTTTTTCAGGCTTTTTATAGTCTTTTGCACGCTGGAAGCAGTAGCTGTCGCTGTCTTACTCGCTGTGAATTTACTGTTTGCGGCATAGACAATCTGGTAGCCCTTTACGCCGGAAATCTTTTTCCACTTCACTGTCAGCTGTTTTGTTTTTAAAGATTTCAGTGAAGAAATTGTCGGCTTTATTGGTCTTGCAATGGTTTTACCATCTCTCATATCATAGAGCGTATTTTTCCCATTTAAAAACCTGCTGTATGCCGTCAGTCCATAATATCCCTGCGCCGTCGCAAGACCATTGACCACCGGCTCGTAGCCGACTGCAGACTTGTTTACATGACGAAACCCGCCGCCTGTGGCATAATAAGTCAGCAAAGCATCCAAAACAGATTTGCCGTTTTTAATAAAACGCTTGTCCTTATGAGGGTCTATTCCCAAAGAAGTCAGTGCTACAATAACCTGCACACTGCTCTCTGCGTTAGCAGTTTTCAGAGTTTCAAAACCGCCGTCTGCCATCTGCTTTTCAGAAAGCACAGCAACTGCGCGATCAACAGCAGCCCCAACATCAGCCCTCGTCCGATATGGTGCCAGAGCAGACAGTACCATGGCGGTAATATCCACATCCGCTGCATCGCCAATCAGAGCAAAACCGCCGCCTTCTTTTTCTTGAGATAAAATATTCTCAATCAAAAGTTCCCTGCTTGTAAGCTGAGAAATCCCATCTACCTCTGGAATCTCATAGCCGCCGCAGTCCAGCGCCAGCAGCGCCCAGACAGGTCCATTGATTCCCTGTTTCTTTACCATTTCAAAATCCGCTACTTTTTCAAAAAGATTGTAGCCGCCTACATCTGTAGGATCTTTTCCCATGGCAGTCAGGGTCAGAATTACCTTGGAATACTCGCTGTACTTACGGGCATCCAGTACACCTTTTTTATCTGCTAAAACTTTTTCAAGATTTTTACAGTACTTATTATATGTAGCGTCTGTAACCGCTGCCCCGTTTCTGGCAAGTCCAAGGAGTGCCCACTCGTCGCCATAAGTCGGATTTGTCAGTTTCTTTGTCATATAGCTTTCGGTCTTGCTCATGGCAGTCTTCCAGCTTACACTTGCTCCATGAGCAGAAGCTGCCGAGGAAAGCACTAGAGTGAAAGCCATTGTCAGAGACAAAAATACGCTTAATATTTTTTTCATAATCATCTCTTTTAATTATTTCGCAATTACAGAAACAACGTTCGACCATTGAGTATAAACAGTCTTTCCGTCTATAGTTCTGTAACCTCTCACTTTGTAATAGTAACGAGTGCCTTTTTTCAGAGATTTTGTGTTCTTATAAGACTTTGCTTTTGTAGTCATCATCTTTGTAAATCCGCTGGATTTTTTAGCGGATCTGTACACCTGATATCCGTCTACTTTATAGCCTGCGCTCTTCTTCCAGGTCAGGGACACCTTTCCTTTTGAGGCAGCTGCTTTCAGATTGGTAATTTTAGTTGCTTTTACGCCTGCAGCGGTCTTGCTCTGCACGGTTACTTTGCAAACCGGCGCCATAATCGGAGCATCTACATCCACAGTCGGGGTTCCCTCTGCACTCCAGTCTGTTGCAGTAGTTGCTACTGTGCCCTTTGCAGAAATTACGTAAGTCTCTCCAACTTCAAACTGTGCCGGATCCATTTTAATGACAGCATTTCCTGCTTCGTCAGTTACAACACCTTCCAGTGCCACAAAGCCTTTATCAGTTACAACACCCAGCTGTGCATTTGCAATAGCCGCTGCATCTCCTCCCAGCATGCCGGAGAAGCCTTTCAGTGTCAGGGAAAGCTCTTCACCTGTGGTGACAGTAGTTTTCTTTTTGCTGAAATAGCTATAGAAGTCAGAATAGAGTTTGTCATCTGCATTGATGGACGCAACGATTCTATCGCCATCCTTTACTTTTGCAGCATCAACTGCCTCTACAAGCCCTACATGATTCACAAAGAATAAAGTATTGGTAGTTTCGATGCCCCAAAGCTTAGCTACAAAAGCACCCCACTCGCCATTTGTCATCTCATAGCCGTCCTTGCAGTATGTCTCATGGAATACTTTCATGACATCATCCACTGTTGCACCTTCTGCAACCTTTACGGCTACATCCGCCATGATTTCGCCGTCTTCTGTTACGGCAACATCACCACGATTGCTGATGGTCACATAAACTGTAGCGTCTTTCTCTGCTGCCCAGGACAGGCAGGTCATCGCTGCTGCTGATGATACTACTAATGTTAAAACCAGCAGCAAAGATACTAATTTTCTTTTCATTCTTTTTTCCTCCTTAAAATATATGTCAATATTTTATAAGCAAATTTATTCCGGCAGTTTGCAGCCTACATCTTCACCCAAATCACAGGTATATGCCCACACGATGGAATCTCCATCTTTCAGCGTATAGGCAGAGCATCCATAATTTGGGAACCAGCCGTTTACTTTGTACATCCAGCCGCTTAAATTACCGCCGTCGAACTCGTAGAGATAGTTGATTCCTTCTATATAGTAAGAACCAAATGCTGGTGTATAAGAAGACTCTACGTGAATTTTCTTATCCCGGCATACTTTGTTCAACACATCAAATACTGTGCTTCCTTCTTTTACAGTCACCTTGGTGGTCGGCAAAATCGTACCGTCAGATGGCACATATGCCTCAAGAGCCGGATTCTCCAGTTTGGATAAATCCTGCGCCAAAGTATCGCAGCGAATTTCGATGGATACGGTAATATTCTTAGATTCTGGTTTATCAGAAGGATTGTCATTGGAAGAATTTCCATTCTTGTTGGAAGAAGAACTGCTGCCTTTCTTATCTCCTGTTTTTCCATCGTTGCTCTCAGCATCCTGCTGTGCCTCTTCTTCCAGTTCCTCGATATCCAGTTTCTTTTTCTTGCCGTCCTTGTGCATTTTCTTTGTGACAATGACGTAATCGCCGCCTTCTGACACGCTGAAAGTCGCCGTCTGACTCTCTTTGGAAAGCTTGGCATCGGAAACATATTCTAAAGTACCCTTTTCTAGGTCAACTTTATAGGCATACGCCTTTGTCTCTTTTTCCAGATACATCGGCGCAGTCACACTAATTTTTCCGCCGAAGCTGCCATCCTGATAGAAAGAGACCACCTGCCCCTGCAGCGAAAGTTCCGCAAGAATCTCAGAAATCTGACTGTAGTATGGTCCTTCTTCCTGTGCAGTCAGGTTCATGGTAACCGGCTTTTTCAGATTTTCTCCTGCAATCACATAAGACAATTCTTTGTCCTTTTTAAAATCAACCGTGTAGTTTTCAGATCTCTTTTCTTTAGCCAGTTTTTCTGCGTCTTCCACAGATACCACATCGCTATTATCAGCCTTTTTAAAAGCCTTGATATCATCTTTTAGCTGTTCGTAGGCATCTTTTTCGGCGTTGTACTCACTGGCCTCATCCTCCGCTACTGCTTTGGCTTTATTTATCTGCTGCGCAAAGGCAAGCAGTGTATATGGAGCATACTGTCCCTCTTCATTTCCAGCATTTACCTTCTGTTCATCGTAAAGACTCTGAGCAGCTGTAATCTGTTCCTGCAGAGAATCACCGTAGTCAGCCTTCTCAACATCCATATCATAAATCAGATACGCTGCGATAGCAATGACGATAATTGCCACTGCCGCTGCCCGGATTCTCTTCATTCTGACTTTCTTTTCAAATTCTTTATCCATACTACTTTACTTTAACCTTCTTTACCGAACTATAGCTTCCGTAAATCTTATTCCCCTTGGCGTCGGTTCTGTAAGCTCTGACTTTAACGTAATAGGTCTTCCCCGATTTCAGACTCTTCACAGTCTTCGACAAGGTGGACTTAGAAGCAGACGCAGTCTTGCTTGCCGTGAATTTGCTGTTTGCTGCGTAAACAATCTGATATCCGCTGGCATTTGTAACCTTTTTCCACTTTACCACAAAGGTCTTTGCTTTAGAAGATTTCAGTGAAGAAATTGTAGCCTTTGCAGGTTTTGTCAGCGGTTTTTCACCATCTGTCATATCGTAAAGGCTGTTCTTTTTGTTTACAAATCTGTCATAGGCCACCAGTCCATAATACCCCTGCTCTGTTGCCATGCCGTTGATAACCGGCTGGTAGCCGCCTGTAGCAGTATTTACATGTCTGAATCCGCCCTGTGCATCGTAGAAGGTCATCAGACCATCAACTGCGCTTTTTCCATTCTTAACAAAACGCGCATCTTTTCCCGGATCAATCCCCAGTGCTGTCATCGCAACAATAGTCTGTACAATGCTTTCAGAGTTTTCAGTTCCCCATGAATCATAGGTACCGTTATCCTTCTGCATATCTGACAAGCATTGCACTGCCTTATCCACAGCTTTCTTTACTTCACTGCGACCAGTATACGGCGCCAGTGCCTGCAGCGCCATAGCTGTAATATCCACATCGGCTTTGGAGCCGGACAGTGCAAAACCACCGTCTGTAAGCTGCTGCCTCAAAATTTCCTGAATCAGTTTATCCCTGGTTGTCTGCACTTCCACGCCTTTTACTTTTGGAATCGTGTAATTCTTAGAATCCAGTGCAATAAGCGCCCAAATTGTGCCATTAATTCCCTGCCACTTAACCTGATTGAAGTCCGCCAGTTTTTCCAGCAGATTATAACCGCCTACATTGCTTGGATCCTTGCCAATAGCACTGAGCGCCAGAATCGTTCTGGAATACTCTGTGTACTTCTTCGCATGAAGAACACCTTTACATTCTTTGACGGTTTTCACCACATCGTTATAGTAATCGCTGAAAAGCTGGTCATTCAAGTTTGCACCAGAACGCGCCAGTCCCAAAATCATCCACTCTGTTCCATAAGTAGCACCCTTTTCAGTCAGCTGCTTTGTAATATAGGTCTTAGTTTTTTCAAGCGCTTCATTGTACGGTGTGTCACTGTCCGCCGCAAAGGCAAAGCTTGTCATTAACGACAAGACCAGACAAAACGCTACAAACAAGGATAGTAGTTTTCTTTTCATAGATTCCTCCTTTATACAACCAAATCTTTCTAATCAGATTCCGCTTTTCTTACTCTTTTGGAGACTCCTGTAGAGTAAGGACCTGGCATCAAATCACTCTGCCAACCTGCGAAAACCATTATTTATATATTCCATACTTTATTTTAATCCGCTCTAATTTCTTTATGATGCTGTTGCCAAACAGAAACACACATAGCGCCGCTGTACTGCCGTGGTACGCATCATAAGGTGCGCCTGAGATGTACAAAAGTCTCATCTGTTCAATAGATAATTCTGCTCCAGGTGCGCCCGCTGATGTTACCAGTGCGCATATATTCATAATCCCTCCGTAAAGGACGAAGGTTGTAACAAAGGTAAATATTGCCAAAGTCACTCCGTCTACAGGCAGCCGCTTTCGCTGCAGCAGCACACCCGCTAAAAGTCCCAGAAAACCGAAGACATAGAGTCTCCATCCGAAAAATGTTCCGTCTGTGCCCGGCCATATCTGATAGCATACATATGCGATCAGTATTCCAAATATCACGCACAGTACTGGTCCCATAATTAGCTTAAAGTGGCGTGATTTCAGCTCATCCAGATCCACCTTGTTAAATGCCAAACCTGCAAGAAAGCCCAGAATGCCCCAGCAAAACATCTGCCACGGTGTCCACGGTCCCTGTCCCATGTAAAAATTGCAGACAAACCGGGATACCGCACCAATGAGGAATCCTGCCTCCGGTCCCAGAGAAATACCTGATATGATAATCATCGCCGTACCGATTTGCAGCGGCAGCGTAATATGGCAAAACAGCTGCAGGCTTACCGTCAGCGCCGACATCATGGCGATAAGAACGATTTCTCTCGCTTTTGGCTTTCGTTTTTCAAAGACCATGAAGAAAGGCAGCATGGTATAAATCAGCAGAATCACGCTGACAATCATAAACTTGCTCTTTCCAAACTGCAGTCCAATGAAAATTGTCAGTGGCATTGCCAGAAAAATCAGCGCTGCCGATACCAGCGTCCGTTTACGATGTGCTGCTTCTACCTGAGTTAAATTGTAGCTTTTAGCCATGCAGCCACCTCCTCACAGGTGATACCGTCCGGCTTCCACTGACGAATAATCTTATTTGCCGTGGTTGTGTAAAAGTTGTTGCCGGAGAAGAAGGTCTTCGGATCACCAATAGATACAATGTCTCCGTCAAAGAACATTGCGCACTTATCCGCATATTCTGCGCAGAACTCTACATCGTGAGAAACCATAAAAATGGTCACGCCGCTTTCCACCAGCTTTCGCAGAATCCCCGCAAGGGTTCTCTTGAAAAAAGGATCAAGCCCCTTAGTCGGCTCATCCAAAAGCAGAATCTTAGGCTCCAGCAGAAGGATTTTGCCAAGTGCCAGCCTCTGCTGTTCTCCACCAGACAAATCGTAAGGATTCGCCTTGCGAAGATGCTCTATTTCCATCAGCTTAAGCATAGCGTTAACATGCTCAATTCTGCTGCTGTCTGACATTTTCATAAAATGCAGGGCTTCCAGCAGTTCCTCTTCCACTGTAATCTCTGTAAAAAGCGCCTGCGGATTCTGTGGAAGCATAGACATGATATCCCTGTCGGTTTTCACCGTGCCCCGCTGCGCCTTTAGCATGCCTGCAATCATTTTCAGGGTCGTACTCTTTCCGGTTCCATTTCCGCCAAGAAGACAATACCACTGATTCTCTTCCACGGAAAGATTCAGACCCCGCAGTACTTCACCGCTTTCTCTGCTGTATTTAAACCAAAGGTCTTTCACCGTGATTACTGCCTTGCCGGAAGACTCTGCCGGCTGCTCTTCTACTGGTGTTGTAACCTCCGGGCTCTTTCCCTCCAGCAGTTCTGCCGCCTTAAGTCTGCCCTCTCTGATGGTCAGCGGGCTCTTCTCATCAGGCAATACACTAGAAAAAATTCTCATCACTGCAGGCAGCCCATAGAACATTGGATGCCTATCCGCTTCTGATTCTCCGGACAGGAATTCTCCAATTTTTCCCGGCTCATCAAAAGCGATAACCTCACCTTTGTCCATAACCATGACTTTGTCTGCCATAGGGAATATCTCCTCAAGGCGATGTTCCGAAATAATAATGGTCGTACCAAGATCTCTGTTAATTTTATATATTGTTGATAAAAATTCTGAAGCCGCAATAGGATCCAGCTGGGAAGTCGGTTCGTCCAGAATCAGAAGCTTCGGCTGCATTGCCATAATGGACGCCAGATTGAGAAGCTGCTTCTGTCCGCCAGACAGTTCGCTTACATTTTTGCGAAACCAGCCCTGAATGTCGAAATAGCTTGCCATTTCTGCCACTTTTCGCTTAATAGTCGCATTGTCCATGCCCAAACTTTCAAGACCAAAGGCAAGCTCGTGCCAAACCTTATCCGTAACAATCTGATTGTCCGGATTCTGCTGTACAAATCCAATTTCCGTTACACTGCGCCGATCATCGAGGTCTGCCACAGGCTCTCCACAGTACAAAACCTGCCCCTGCAGATTGCCGTAGGGAATCAAATTTTTCTTCAGTTGCTTCAAAAGAGTGCTTTTTCCGCAGCCCGACTTGCCGCACAGTACGATAAACTCGCTGGGCTCTATAGCAAAACTTACATCCTTTAAGGCGTTACCTTCCGCTAGAGGATAAGAAAAAGTCACATGTTCAAGTCTAATTGTTTCCATTTATATTCTCCTATGATATCGACAATCATCGGTGCCGCTGATAAAATTGCGTAGCTGATTAAAATCAGCGCTGTTGTCAAATCCAACTGAGGAAAGACCAGTTTCGGATAAAAGTACATGTTGGTAACACCCAGATAAGCCCCATAAAATACCGGACATGCCGTCACTGCCATCAATATCAGCATGGCAATATCTCTTCTCGAAAACTTGAAGAGGTGAAAGCTTGTTCTGCCCTTCAGTCCATAACCTCTGGCTTCCATAGAGTCGGCACTTTCAATAGATGCTTCCAATGACCATGCGATTAAGATGGATACTTCCTTTAAAAGCTGTCTGGCGCGTCTGATTAAATTTCCTTCGGTATGACTGCGTTTCATGCATTTTTGTCCCAGAGTAATTTCCGCAAAGCGGTTTTTGAGCAGGGGGATAAATCTGAAAATCATGGACAGGGTCAGCCCCAGCACTGGTGCAACTTTTCCGAAGAGGTAAATCAGCTTATCCGCTGTAATAATTACGTTGAAACAGGAAAACCACACAACCACGGCAATGAGCATAACTGCAGATGCAATACCGTAAACGATAGACTCGGCTGTAATCCTGTTGGTATTGATATACATCAGCACCGTTTCTCCATTGTTGTTGAAGAACATGTTGATAATTACCATGACAAGAAGCATAGCCAGCGAAATCCCAAGGTTCAGCTTCAGGCTCTTAAAGCCTTTGAGCACGAAGGCATAGCTCCAGGAAAATACCAGGCTCACCGCCAAAAAGTACGGTGAAATAGAAAACATAGTAATACCCACAACCAGTGCAAAATAGGTAATGTTTACAAGGGGGTGAAAGGAACAAAATTCCGCCGTTTCACCAAGTCCTTTATTTTCCATAGCCCACCTCCTGTGATATGAGATTATTTTCCTCAGACAATAAAAAGGCTGTAGCACAAAGGTGCTACAGTCCGTTTTTTCTGTATGTTCTATCTTGCTTAGCCAATAACCGTCAGCCGCTTCAGTACTCCATGCAGGTCTTCTGGCTCAGAAATCATCACACTGCTATCCTTCCCGACGTTTCACCACGAAACGTTAGTGGTTTCTTAGCAGCATTCCTTCAATACAGCGACGGTAACCGCGCAGGACTCACACCTGCTTCCCTCTTAGCTGACAACTTATCAGAACATGAAATAGTTTCATTCAATTGTTTCTAATGATTTATATACAGTATAGCACAGGCGGAAAGCTTTGTACAGTATAAAACTCTGCTTCCAAATCAGTTTACCATTTTTACAAAGTATTTTCTCAAAACATAGCTGGCAGCCCGTTTCTTCTTTCAGTCTATCATCTTCCAAATTTTGTATTGACTAGGGGATTTTTCCATGATAAAATTAGTACAAGGAGAAAAAGGCAAACTTTTACTATTTTGTCATTTTCTCTTTTTTGATTTTGCTGATTTCGTTCAAAGAAAGGGAGAAATATGAAACAAAAATCACAATTACGCCTGACTGATGATCTGGTCTTCTACTTTGTCTATGCGTCCGATACAGATGCATCCCGCCATGCACTGATGGCTATGCTGAATCTGGTTCTGGACCGCAAAGATGATCCCATTACAGAGGTTACCGTTCTAAACAGCGTGCACAAAGGCTTCAAACCGAGCGATAAAGGCACGATTATGGACATCCGCGCCAAAACCCATGATGGAGAGCAGTTCAACGTGGAAATGCAGAATAAAGTACAGGATGGCTTCGAAAACCGTATTCTGCTGTATGGCTGCCGCATGACAAATTCTTCATTGGATTCCGGGGAAAACTATGATAAAATGAAGAAAAACGTAGTCATCTCTTTTGTCAACGGCATACAGTTCAGCCATATTCCGGATTTCCATACCCGGTTTATCATGGCAGAGGACACCTACGGGTACCCTCTGACTGACAAGCTGGAAATTCATTTTCTGGAGTTGGGGAAACTGCAGGCGCAAGATCCTTCGCTGATGAGCCCGTTGGAGCAGTTCTGTTCCTATATAAAATACGTTGGTGATGACCAGAAAGAAGACTATGTTGCAAAACTCTTAGAAACTGATGAGGAGGCAATCCATATGTCCGATCGGGTATACAAAAATGTTACAGACGATGAAGTCTTAGAAGTTCTCTTATGGCATGAGGAGATGGCAAAACACGACCGTACTACGGAACGTGATGCAGCCAGACGAGAAGGTCTCGCAGAAGGTAAAGCAGAAGGTATAGAACAGGGCATCGCCGCCCTTATTTTGGATAATCTGGAAGAAGGAAAGACGCAGGTACAGATTCTCTCTAAGCTGCAAAAGCACTTCTCCCTAACCGAGGATAAAGCACAAGAGTACTATTTAAAATATAGCAAGACGTACTAAGCGTTCCCATCCATAAAGAAATATAGAATGAACAAACCCTGCAAGGCGTATGCCTTACAGGGTTTTCATGTTTAGTATTAAGTTGATGTTTGATTATACTAATTCTACGAACACTACTTCAGCGCAATCGCCTCTTCTAGGTCCCAGCTTCAGAATTCTTGTATATCCACCGTTTCTGTCAGCATACTTTGGTGCAATTTCATCAAACAGCTTGCTTACTACGCTTTCGTCGTAGATGTATGCCAGCGCCTGTCTTCTTGCGTGAAGGTCGCCGCGCTTTGCAAGTGTAATCAGCTTTTCTGCTTCTCTTCTAGCTTCCTTAGCTCTGCAGTCAGTAGTAGAAATTCTACCTTCTCTGAGCAGATCAGTTACCAGATTTCTCAGCATAGCTTTTCTGTGAGCAGTAGGTCTGCCCAGTTTTCTATATCCTGGCATATCAATTCTCCTTTCGTAATGGTTCTCGCCCCAATTTCCAGGGGAAATTGATGGGGAGACCTTATGCTTTTGTGCCCTGCGAACCGCGTGAGCAGCTTGGCACAAGTCGTATCATGGTTTGTGCAAATGATTAATCGTCGCTTGGTTTGAGACCAAGTCCTAATTCTTCTAATTTTGCTTTCACTTCGTCGAGGGACTTCTTACCAAGGTTTCTAACCTTCATCATATCCTCTTCGGTGCGTTCGGTCAACTCTTCAACAGTGTTAATTGCAGCTCTCTTCAAACAGTTGAAGGAACGAACGGAAAGTTCCAATTCATCAATTGTCATTTCCAGCGCTTTTTCTTTCTGGTCTTCTTCTTTTGCGACCATGATTTCCATGCCATCGGTGGAGTCGTCCAGCTGAATGAAGAGATTCAGGTGTTCCTGCATAATCTTCGCTCCTATGGATACGCCTTCCTCCGGTGTGATGGAACCATCTGTCCAAATTTCCAGAATCAATCTGTCAAAGTCAGTGACCTGACCAACTCTTGTGTTCTCTACTGTATAGTTGACTTTTCTAACAGGTGTGTAGATAGAGTCAACTGGAATCACTGAAATCGGTGTGCTTTCTGTCTTGTTCTGGTCAGCAGGTACATAGCCTCTGCCTCTTGCAAGATTGATTTCCATTACAAGTGTAGCATTTTCCTCCAGTGTTGCAATATGCAGCTCAGGATTGAAAATTTCCATTTCGGAATCACCAATAATGTCGGCAGCCGTTACAACTTTTGGACCAACTGCATTGATGATTACCCGCTTTGTATTATCGCCGTTCAGTCTTACAGCAAGTTTCTTTAAGTTTAAGATGATTTCTGTTACGTCTTCTTTGACACCTGGTATCGTTGAAAACTCGTGAAGTATTCCGTCGATTTTTACAGAAGTTACAGCAGCACCCGGAAGCGAACTCAAAAGAATTCTTCTCATGCAGTTTCCCAGTGTTGTACCATAACCTCTTTCAAGAGGTTCTACGACAAATTTGCCGTAAGTACCGTCTTCGTCCACAAACTTAGTGATTGTTGGTTTTTCGATTTCTATCACTAAAAACCCTCCTTCTTATTCCAAGTAATACCGGTTTTATGCCGCTTGTTTACTTGGAGTACAATTCGACGATTAAGTGCTCTGCAACCGGAGTATCGATATCTTCTCTTGTTGGCATAGCAACAACTTTACCTTCTAATTTCTCAACGTCTACTGCCATCCATGAAGGTACAGTGATTGACATTTCTTTGATTTCCTTAAATTTAGGGGAGCTTGTGCTCTTTTCCTTAACTTTAATGACATCACCAGCTTTCAGCTGCATAGATGGAGCTGTAGCTTTCTTGCCGTTTACTGTGAAATGTCCGTGAACAACCAGCTGTCTTGCTTCTTTTCTGGAAGATGCAAAACCTAATCTGTAAACTGCGTTGTCCAGTCTTGTTTCTAATAAGATCAGTAAGTTTTCACCTGTCTTACCCTGTTTTCTAGCAGCTTTATCAAATAAATTTCTAAACTGCTTTTCCTGCATTCCGTAGAATCTCTTAGCTTTCTGCTTTTCGCGGAGCTGCAGTCCATAGTCAGAAGTCTTCTTTCTGGACTGACCGTGCTGACCGGGAGCGTAATTTCTCTTCTCAATTGCGCATTTGCCGCTATAGCATCTTTCACCCTTCAAGAAAAGCTTCTGGCCTTCTCTTCTGCATAATCTGCAGTTAGCGTCTGTATATCTTGCCATGTTATATTACTCCTCCCTTCAATTAGACTCTTCTTCTCTTTGGCGGTCTGCATCCGTTGTGCGGAATCGGTGTGATATCCTTAATCATAGTGATTTCAAGACCAGCTGCCTGCAGTGCTCTGATAGCAGCTTCTCTTCCGGATCCTGGACCCTTTACGTAAACTTCAACTGTTTTTAAGCCGTGTTCCAGTGCACCTTTAGTTGCTTCTTCAGCAGCCATCTGTGCAGCGTATGGAGTAGACTTTCTGGAACCCTTGAAACCCAGGGAACCTGCGCTGGACCAGGAAAGTGCATTTCCGTCCATATCTGTAAGAGTGACTAAAGTATTGTTAAAGGTGGATTGGATATGTGCCTGGCCTTTTTCAATGTTCTTACGTTCTCTTTTCTTTTTTCTAACTACCTTTTTAGCAGTTTTAGCCATTGTTTCCTACCTCCTTCTTATTTCTTCTTTCTGCCTACAGTCTTTTTAGGACCTTTGCGAGTTCTAGCGTTTGTCTTTGTTTTCTGACCTCTAACAGGCAGACCTCTTCTATGTCTGATACCTCTGTAGCTGCCGATTTCCATCAGTCTCTTGATGTTCAGAGAAACCTCTCTTCTAAGGTCACCTTCTACAAGGTATTCTTCATCGATGATCTTTCTGATTTTACCAGCTTCATCTTCAGTCAGGTCTTTTACCCTTGTATCAGGATTTACGCCTGCTTTTTCAAGGATTACATTTGAGGTTTTTCTTCCGATACCGTAAATGTAAGTTAAACCAATTTCTACTCTTTTGTCTCTTGGTAAGTCGACACCGGCTATACGAGCCATACGTTTCCTCCTTCTCCTATCTTCCGTCACCTTCCAGGGGTGATACAGACAGGGGTTCTAATAACAATAAATTTTATCTTCCCTGCGGTCCTGGTCCTCACAGGGGATTTAACGAATTTAATTAACCTTGTCTCTGTTTGTGCTTCGGATTTTCACAGATAACCATTACTCGTCCGTTTCTTTTGATTACTTTGCACTTTTCACAGATTGGTTTTACGGAAGCTCTAACTTTCATTTTAATTCCTCCTCCATATCTATGCGATTTTCTATAATTCCTGAGCGAAGTCGAGGGAATTTCAAACAAGATTTCCTTACAGCGAAGCTGCGAAAGATTTTATCTTGTCTATAATTCCCAGGGCGGAGCCGAGGGAATTATTTATCTCTCCAGATAATTCTTCCGCGAGTCAGGTCATAAGGTGAAAGTTCCACTTTCACTTTATCTCCCGGAAGGATTCTGATATAATTCATTCTGATTTTTCCTGAAATGTGTGCGAGTACTTCAAAACCGTTTTCAAGCTTCACCTTGAACATAGCGTTTGGCTGTGCGTCTACAACGGTTCCCATTGCTTCGATGACGTCTTTTTTCGCCATAAATACACCTCTCTCTTTACTATAAGGTAAGCAGTTCAGGCTCACCATCATTAATAACAACAGTATTTTCATAATGCGCTGCAAGCTTTCCGTCAGCTGTAACCACTGTCCAGTCGTTGAGCAGCGTCTCTACTTCGTAGCCGCCCTGACAAATCATCGGTTCAATAGCAAATACCATACCGCTGACCAGTCTCGGTCCTTTTCCCGGCTTGCCGTAGTTAGGAATCTGCGGATCCTCGTGCATATCTCTTCCTACGCCGTGTCCTACAAAGTCACGAATAACAGAAAATCCTGCACCCTCCGCATGTACCTGAATGGCATGAGAGATATCTGACAGTCTGTTTCCCGCTCTTGCAAACTTGATACCTTCGAAAAAGCTTTCTCTGGTAACATCAATCAGCCTTTGTGCTTCAGGTGCAACTTTGCCGATAGCGTAAGTTCTTGCTGCGTCACTGACATAGCCTTTGTAGGTCGAACCCACATCTACGCTGACAATATCGCCTTCCTGAATGATTCGATGCTTGTCGGGAATGCCATGCACGACCTCTTCGTTAATGGACACACATGCGCTGCCGGGAAAACCACCGTAGCCTTTAAATGATGGAATCATTTTGTTCTTACGGATGGTTTCCTCTACATAGCGGTCGATGTCCATAGTGGACATGCCCGGTTTAATAAAGTCTTCCAGCGTTTTTAGAATATAGCCGGTAACTTTTCCGGACTCGCGCATTAAATCAATTTCCTGTTTGGATTTGATGATGATCATACTATTCACCTAAAGCTTTTACAATTTCAGCAAATACAGTGTCGAGAGGAAGCGCTCCATCGATAGTAACGACATTGCCTGCCTTTGTGTAGTAATCCACCAAAGGCTTGGTCTTTTCGTTGTATTCTGCGACTCTGGTTTCAACAGCATCAACGGTGTCGTCCGCTCTCTGGAACAGCTCGCCTCCGCAGAGGTCACAAATGCCTTCTTTTTTAGGAGGAATGTTTACGACATGGAAGGAAGCGCCGCAAGCCTTGCAGACTCTTCTTCCGGTGATTCTTGTAACCAGTTCTTCCTTTTCAACTTCGATATCAATCACAGTGTCAAGTTTCTGACCATGCGCTTCTAAGAATTCATCCAGCTTTTCAGCCTGGTAAACAGTTCTAGGGAAGCCGTCGAGCAGGAATCCATTCCTGCAGTCATCTGCAAGAAGTCTGTCTGTTGCTAAATCGATTACCAGCTCATCTGGAACCAATTCACCTTTGTTCATATATTCCTGTGCTTTCTTTCCAAGCTCTGTTCCGTTTTTGATGTTTTCTCTGAAAATATCTCCAGTTGAAATGTGTGGGATATTGTATTTCTCCACAATTTTCACTGCCTGTGTGCCCTTACCGGCTCCCGGAGGGCCTAACAATACTGTTCTCAGCATTTGCTCATCTCCTCTTATTTCAGGAATCCCTGATAGTTTCTCATAACCATCTGGTTTTCCAGTTGTTTCATTGTATCAAGCGCAACGCCTACTGCGATAAGCAGAGAAGTTCCACCGAAGTGCATTCCCTTCAGTGCTGGAACCAGTACGCCTAAAATTGTCGGCAGCGTTGCGATTACTGCCAGGAAAATAGCGCCTACAAATGAAAGTCTTGACATTACTTTGTTCAGATATTCAACTGTTGCTTTTCCCGGTCTGATACCCGGAATAAATCCGCCGTTTGCTTTCATGTTCTGTGCTACTTCCACAGGGTTAAAACTAACTGCTGTATAGAAGTAGTTGAAGAATATGATGAGCAGTACATTAAATACTGCATATACCCATACACCCGGATTTCCGGCAGGTGACAGCCACTTCGTTACAAACTCAGTAAAAGCAGTGCCTGGGAAGAAGTATGTGATTGTCAGTGGGAACTGCAGGATGGACAGTGCGAAAATTACCGGAATTACCCCTGCCTGGTTAACCTTTAGAGGGATATGGGTGGATTGTCCGCCGTACATCTTTCTTCCTACAACTCTCTTTGCATACTGTACAGGAATTCTTCTGGTACCCTGCTGAATTTCAATAACGCCCAGAATAACTGCAACTGCAAATACTACGAACACCAGCAGTGTTACGATGGAAAGCGCTCCATCGTTATACTGCGTCCATAAACTGCGAAGTCCGCTCGGAATTCTTGCAACGATACCGCCGAAGATAATCAGAGAGATACCGTTACCGATTCCATTTTCGTTGATCTGCTCACCCAGCCACATCAGGAATGCAGTACCTGCTGTGAGAACCAGAATAATTACTGCGAAAGAGAACCATGTCTGGTCGGTGATTGCTCTTCTGAACAGACCTACTGTCAAGCCAAGCGCCTGAATCAGCGCAAGGACGATGGTCAGATAACGAGTAATCTGCGCCATCTTCTTTCTTCCTTCCTGTCCTTCTTTTGCCAGTCTTTCAAAATAAGGGAAAGCCATGGTCAAAAGCTGGATAATGATGGAAGCCGTAATGTATGGTGTAATACTTAAAGCAAATATGGTGAACTGACTGAAAGATCCACCGGAAAACAGGTCGAACAAGTCGAATAATCCGGTTTCACCTGTAAACATCTGTGCCAGCGTACCTCTGTTGATTCCCGGTACAGGAATGTTGGATCCGATTCTAAAAACGACCAGCATTAACAGCGTGAAAATCATTTTGCTTCTTATTTCAGCGACTTTAAATGCCTGTGAAATAGTCTTAAGCATCTCCATCTTAAATCACCTCTGCCTTTCCTCCAGCAGCTTCGATTTTTTCAATTGCGCTCTTAGTAAATTTGTGTGCCTTTACTGTGATACCGATGTTCAAAGTTCCATTTCCAAGAATCTTGATTCCGTCTTTCACCTGTTTTACCATGCCTAATTCTTTCAACAGCTCAGGTGTAACTTCAGTACCAGCTTCAAATCTATTAAGATCTTCTACATTAACAATTGTATACTCTGTTCCAAAGATGTTGGTGAATCCTCTCTTTGGAAGACGTCTGTAAAGTGGCATCTGTCCGCCTTCGAAGCCAAGTCTGACTCCGCCGCCGCTTCTGGACTTCTGACCGTTCATACCTCTGCCGCCGGTTTTACCCTGGCCGGTAGCAGTACCACGACCTCTTCTTTTGCGGTTTTTAGTGGAACCTTCTGCCGCTCTTAACTCATGCAGTTTCATTTTACCTTGCACCCCCTATCTTACAGTTCTTCTACAGTAACAAGATGTGCTACTTTTGCTACAGCACCGCGAGTTGCAGGTGTGTCAGCTAATTCGACACTTCTATGCATCTTCTTCAGTCCTAACGCTTCGACAACTTTTCTCTGTTTAGGGGAAGCGCCAATTGTGCTCTTTGTCAATGTGATTTTTAACATAGCCATGAAACGTTCCTCCTTATCCTAAAATTTCTTCAGGAGCTTTGCCTCTCAGCTTAGCAACTTTTTCTACAGTCATCAGGCTCTTCAGACCTTCCAAAGTTGCATAAGCCATGTTTCCAGTGTTGCTGGAGCCGATGGACTTAGCTCTCACGTCTTTGATACCTGCAGCTTCCAGTACGGTACGTACAGAGGAACCTGCGATAACTCCGGTACCCTGTGCAGCAGGCATCAGTAAAACTTTACCTGCGCCGAAAATACCAACGTTTCTATGTGGGATAGTTGTTCCAACTGTAGGAACATATATTAAATTCTTCTTAGCATCTTCTGTTGCTTTTCTTACAGCTTCAGGAATTTCCTGTGCTTTACCAAGACCAACGCCTACATAGCCATTGCCGTCGCCGACTACTACAGTTACGCTGAATCTCATGTTTCTACCGCCTTTAACAGTCTTAGCTACACGTCTGATATTAACGATAGTTTCTTTTAAGTCAAGCTTGGATGCATCAATGATATTACGCATTCCTTATCTCCTCCTGTTAGAATTTTAATCCGCCTTCGCGAGCGCCATCAGCCAGTTCCTTCACTCTTCCGTGATAGAGGAAACCGCCTCTGTCAAAAGCAACAACTTCGATTCCTTTTGCCAGTGCTCTCTTTGCGATGGCTTCACCGACTTTCTTTGCAGCTTCCTTGTTTCCACCGTAACCGATTTCGGCTTTCAGTTCCTTATCAAGGGAAGATGCAGAAGCTAAAGTAACTTTGTTTACGTCGTCGATAATCTGGCAAGAAATGTTCTTGTTAGACTTGAAAACGCAAAGTCTAGGCTTCTCAGGAGTTCCGGATAAATTCTTTCTGACTCTTTCGTGTCTCTTAACACGTCTGTCGTTTCTGCTTTCTTTTGCCATTTTTCTTCACTCCTTTCCTTATTTAGCTCCAGCTTTTCCTTCTTTTCTGCGGATAACTTCGTCCTCGTACTTGATACCCTTTCCTTTGTACGGTTCAGGCATTCTCCAAGCTCTGATGTTTGCCGCATAGTTTCCGATAACTGCTTTGTCGATACCCTTTACTACTACAGTGGTAGCATCAGGAACTTCTGTTGTGATTCCTTCAGGGTCTTTCATTTCTACAGGATGAGAATATCCAAGGTTCATAACCAGTGTGTCACCTTTTTTCTCTGCTCTGTAACCAACACCGATCAACTGGAGTTTCTTCTGGTAACCTTCAGTTACGCCAACTACCATGTTGTTTACCAGTGTTCTTGCCAGACCGTGCTGAGATCTGTACTCTCTAGCATCGGAAGGTCTGGTAAATAAAATTTCGTTTTCTTTTACTTCTACGCTGATTAATTTGCTTACCTGTTCCTGCAGCTGACCTTTCGGTCCTTTTACTGTTACAAGATTGTTTGCATCTACAGTAACTTCTACGCCGGCAGGAAGTGCAACAGGTCTATTACCTATTCTAGACATAATTCATTACCTCCTACCATACATAACAGATGACTTCGCCGCCAACGCCAAGCTGTCTTGCTTTCTTGTCACTGATTACACCTTTAGATGTGGAAACGATTGCGATTCCCAGACCGCCCAGTACCTTTGGTACTTCGTTAGCCTTTGCGTAAACTTTCAGACCAGGCTTTGAAATCTTCTTAATTCCTGTGATAACTCTTTCTTTGCCGGCACCGTACTTCATCTGAACTTTGATGATGCCCTGCTTGTTATCGTCTATAACTTCGAATCCATTAATGTAGCCTTCTTCCAGTAAAATCTCTGCGATAGATTTTTTGATTCTTGATGCAGGGATTTCAACTGTTTCATGACCTACAGTATTGGCATTTCTGATTCTTGTTAGCATATCTGCTATTGGATCTGTCATTGTCATTACAGTATATCTCCTTTACTCTTGCGCGGTTCGAAGCGTCTAATCCTTTCTTTTTGCTGAGATCGGGGCGGTAAAATTCACCAAATCGGAGATTTGGGAATTTCTCGCACAAGACCTACCAGCGATTTCTTTCAGAAATCGGGTTAGGGCTTCGCCTTCGCACTGATTTAACGAATTCTTACCAGCTAGCTTTTCTTACGCCAGGGATTTCACCTTTGTAAGCAAGCTCTCTGAAGCAGATACGGCAGATGCCGTATTTCTTTAATACAGAGTGAGGTCTTCCACAAAGTCTGCATCTTGTATAAGCGCGAGTGGAGTACTTCGGTTTTCTCTGCTGTTTTACTTTTAGAGATGTCTTAGCCATCTTAACCTCCTATTGCTTTTCGAACGGCATGCCCAGAAGCTCAAGCAGTGCTGCTGCTTCTTCGTCAGTCTTAGCCGTCGTCGTAAATACAATGTTCATACCTTTGATTGTGTCAACATCATCATAGTTAATTTCAGGGAAGATTAACTGTTCCTTGATACCCATGGAATAGTTTCCTCTGCCATCAAAAGAGTTTTTGCTAACACCCTTGAAGTCTCTTACTCTAGGAAGAGAGATGTTGAAGAACTTATCAATAAATTCATACATGTTATCCCCTCTCAGAGTAACTTTTGCTCCAACCGGCATGCCCTGTCTCACTTTGAAGTTAGCGATGGACTTTTTAGCCTTTGTTACAACCGGTCTCTGACCTGTGATCAGTCCGATTTCTTTTACGGCTGTTTCCAGAATCTTAGCATTTTCTTTTGCTTCGCCAAGACCCATATTTATAGTAACTTTCTCCAGCTTAGGTACTTCCATTACATTTTTGTACTGGAACTTTTCCTGCAGTGCTGGGAATACTTTTTCTTTATAAGTTTCTCTTAATCTTGCTGTCAAAATCGTCTCCTCCTTTCTTAGTCGATTACAGCTCCGGTCTTTCTGTTGACTCTAACTTTTTTGTCGCCATCAACTTTGTAACCAATCTTTACTGCTGCTTTTGCTTTTGTATCGTAGAACATTACGTTAGAAGCGTCGATTGGACCTTCTACATGTTTGATTTCAGCCTTAGCAGTTCTTGTCTGCTTCTGGTGCTTAGTCTGAATGTTTACGCCTTCTACGATGACTCTGTTTTCTTTCGGCATAGCTTTCAGGACTTTGCCTGTTTTGCCCTTATCTTTACCAGTAATCACAATTACTGTGTCGTCTTTTTTAATACGCATCTGTCAACACCTCCTTACAGTACTTCTGGTGCCAATGACACAATCTTCATAAAGCCCTTATCTCTGAGCTCTCTTGCAACAGGTCCGAAGATACGTGTTCCCACTGGGCTCTTGTCTTCTTTATCTTTAATGATTACTGCAGCGTTCTGGTCAAACTTTACATAGCTGCCGTCTGCTCTTCTGGCACCTTTCTTAGTTCTAACCACTACAGCCTTGACAACGTCACCTTTTTTAACGACGCCGCCTGGTGTTGCTTCTTTAACAGCACAAACGATTACATCACCGATATTCGCATACTGACGGGAAGTACCGCCCAGAATACGGATACATAAAAGTTCTTTTGCACCTGAATTGTCAGCAACTCTTAATCTAGTTTCAGTCTGAATCATGATTTGGTGCCTCCTTATTTAACTTTCTCTACGATGTTCACAAGTCTCCATCTCTTGTCTTTGGACAGAGGTCTTGTTTCCATAATTCTAACTTTATCGCCAATCTGGCATTCGTTGTTTTCATCGTGAGCCTTCACCTTCTTGGTTCTTTTTACAGCTTTGCCGTAAAGGGAATGTCTTACGAAGTCTTCGATTGCAACAACTACAGTCTTATCCATCTTATCGCTTACTACGATGCCGACTTTAGTCTTTCTTCTGTTTCTTTCAACTGCCATAATTTACATCCTCCTTTCTTAAGCCTGAACCTTTTCCAGTTCTTTTTCTCTTATGATAGTTTTCACTCTAGCGATGTTTCTCTTTACTTCTCTCATTTTAACAGGGTTTTCAAGCTGGCCTGTTACGTGCTGGAATCTCAAGTTGAACAGTTCTTTTTTCATCTTTTCCAGCTCAGCTGCGAGCTCGATTTCTGTCATTTCTCTCATTTTCTTTAATTCCATTATGCTTCACCACCCTCTGCTGCGTTTTCCTTGATGGCAAACTTACATTTAACAGGTAACTTGTGCATAGCAAGTCTCATAGCTTCTCTTGCCTGTTCTTCAGTTACCCCCTCAATCTCAAACATGACTCTGCCAGGTTTTACAACTGCTACCCAGTACTCAGGTGCACCTTTACCGGAACCCATACGTACTTCAGCAGGTTTCTTTGTTACTGACTTGTGTGGGAAAATCTTGATATATACTTTACCACCTCTTTTGATAGATCTTGTCATGGCAATACGAGCTGCCTCGATCTGATTGGAGGTGATCCATCCACATTCCTGTGATACCAGGCCATATGCACCGTAGGTAATTGTGTTGCCCTTGGTTGCTACGCCCTTCATTCTACCTCTATGAACTCTTCTGTGTTTAACGCGCTTTGGCATTAACATGGCTTTGTTCCTCCTTTCTTCAGTGCTTATTCTTCAGTAGCTTCTGCAGTTTCCACTGCTGCTTCTACCTGTGGTTCTTCTACTTTTTCTACCTTCGGAGTCTTTCTAACTCTCGGGTTTACAGCTTTCGGCGCTTCGTGTCTGTCGTTTCTGTCGCCGCGATCATTTCTCTTTCTGTCGCCACGTCTATCGTTTCTTCTTCTGTCGCCGTCTTTCTTGCCTCTTCTGTCTCTCTTTTCACGCTTTTCTTCGCGAACCGGGCTCTGTAATCCCTTGTCGAGGATTTCTCCGTGGTTAATCCATACTTTGATACCGATCTTACCATAAGTGGTGTCTGCTTCCGCAAACCCATAATCGATATCAGCTCGAAGAGTGTGGAGAGGAACGTTACCTTCGCTGTACTTTTCACTTCTAGCGATTTCAGCACCGCCCAGTCTTCCGGAGCAGAGAACTTTGATTCCCTTTGCGCCAGCTTTCATGGTTCTGCCCATTGCCTGTTTCATGGCTCTTCTGAAAGATACACGTCTTTCTAATGCCTGTGCGATGGACTCAGCTGTCAGCTGTGCATCGAGTTCAGATCTTCTAACTTCTTCGATGGAAATCTCTACTTCTTTCTTTGTCATTTTAACCAGTGCAGCCTTCAGTTCTTCAACGCCGTTGCCGGAACGTCCAATTACCATACCAGGTCTTGCAGTTAAAACGATGACTCTGATTTTGTTTTCTGCAGCTCTTTCAATTAACACTTTAGAAACGCCTGCAGCATATAATTTTTTCTTTACGTATTCTCTGACTTTGTTATCTTCAACCAGCATGTCTGCAAAGTTGTGCTTGTTTGCATACCATTTGGAATTCCAGTCTTTGATTACGCCCACTCTCAATCCATGTGGACTTACTTTCTGACCCATTCAATGAACCTCCTATCTTAGTCTCTTTCCTTCAGAGTCACGCCAACGTGGCTTGATCTCTTCAGAATGATTGATGCTCTACCTTGTGAACCGGCTCTCCATCTCTTCATTGTAGGGCCCTGATGAGCATATACCTCAGCAACGTATAAATTGTCCGGATTCATATCGAAATTGTTTTCAGCGTTTGCTGCTGCTGACTGAACAACTTTTTCAACGATTTCAGCACCTTTACCCGGTGTGAATTTCAGGATTGTTAATGCCTCCGCTAAGTCTTTGCCTCTAACCAGATCAGTTACCGGTTTCAGCTTGATAGGAGACATTCTTACGTATTTTGCAACTGCTTTTGCTTCCATTTCTTATCTCCTTTTCTTATCTAACCTTTGATGACTTATCTGCAGCATGACCTCTGTAAGTTCTGGTTGGAGCAAATTCTCCAAGCTTATGTCCTACCATGTCTTCTGTAACATATACAGGCACATGTTTTCTTCCATCATGGACTGCAATTGTGTGACCCACCATCTGTGGGAAGATTGTAGATGGTCTAGACCAAGTCTTGATAACTTTCTTTTCGTTCGCTTCGTTCATTGCTTCGATAGCTTTCAGAAGCTTCACGTCTACGAAAGGACCTTTTTTAAGTGATCTACTCATTTATCTATGCTCCTTCCTTATTTCTCATTTCTTCTCTTTACGATATACTGATTAGAAGCTTTGTTCTTCTTTCTGGTCTTATAGCCAAGAGCAGGTTTACCCCAAGGAGTAACAGGACCTTTACGTCCGATAGGCGCTCTACCTTCACCACCGCCGTGTGGGTGATCGTTCGGGTTCATAACAGAACCTCTAACGGTAGGTCTGATACCCATGTGTCTTTTTCTTCCTGCTTTACCAATCTGGATGTTGGAATGATCTGCATTTCCAACTTCACCGATGGTTGCTCTGCACTGAATCAGAACTTTTCTAACTTCTCCGGAAGGCAGTCTTACCTGCGCATATTTGTCTTCTTTTGCCATCAGCTGCGCGGCATTACCTGCTGATCTTGCCATCTGACCACCTTTGCCAGGCTTCAGTTCGATGTTGTGAATCATTGTACCAACTGGAATGTTAGCGATTGGAAGTGCGTTTCCAACCTTGATATCAGCTTCAGGACCGGAATAGATTACATCGCCTACCTTTAATTTTTCAGGTGCGATGATATATCTCTTTTCACCGTCTGCGTATACGATTAAAGCGATGTTTGCGCTTCTGTTTGGATCGTATTCGATTGTCTTAACAGTTCCCGGAATATCGTCTTTTCTTCTCTTGAAGTCGATGATTCTGTATTTTGGTCTTGTACCGCCACCTCTGTGTCTAACGGTAATCTTACCTCTAACGTTTCTTCCTGCATGTTTTTTCAGAGTTACTGTCAAAGATTTCTCAGGAGTTTTCGCTGTGATTTCTTCGAAAGTAGAAACGGTCATACCTCTCTGTCCAGGAGTCGTTGGTTTATATTTTTTAATTCCCATTCGTAGTTACCTCCTATATTACAGACCCTGGAAGAACTCGATTTCTTTGCTGGCTTCTGTCAAGGTTACAATCGCCTTCTTGTAAGCAGCTCTTCTTCCCATGGTTCTTCCCATTCTCTTTAATTTTCCGTCATAGTTCATAATGTTGACTTTTTTAACTTCAACACCAAAGATTTCTTCAACAGCCAGTTTTACCTGGGTCTTGTTAGCGTCTGTTGCAACTTTGAATGTGTACTTCTTTTCCTGTGCCTGGTCCATACTCTGTTCGGAGATAACCGGCTTGATAATTACGTCGTATGCGCTTCTCATTATAAGTACACCTCCTCAATTTTTTCGATTGCTTCCTTTGTTACGATGAAGCTTGTGTGGTTTACGATTTCGTAAACGTTCATGGTTCCTACCTGGGCAGTTTTTACGCCAGGGATGTTTGCTGCGGATCTAACAACGTTTTCGTCTTTTTCGGCAGTGATGATCAGTGCCTTTCTTGCAGCTTTGACATTCTCTAAAACCTTAACCATTTCCTTAGTCTTAGGAGCATCAAATTTCAGTTCATCGAGTACGATGATTTCTTTATCTAATACCTTTGCGGAAAGAGCGGACTTCAGTGCCAGTCTCTTTAACTTCTTAGGTACTTTATAGCTGTAATCTCTTGGCTTCGGTGCGAAAGCGATACCGCCTCCTACCTGTGAAGGGTCAGTTGTGGAACCCTGTCTGTGACGACCGGTACCTTTCTGTCTGAAAGGCTTTCTGCCGCCTCCTCTGACTTCGCCTCTAGTCTTTGCGGACTGTGTGCCCTGTCTCTGGTTTGCCAGATAATTTACAACAACTGCGTGAACAGCGTTAGCATTTGGTTCGATACCAAAGATTTCGTCTTTAAGCTCAATTGTTCCGGCTTCAGTTCCGGCCATGTTAAGCATTGTTACTTTTGCCATTTTATGCTTCCTCCTTTCTGAAGTCTATTCTATTTGTCCTGACCTTTGACAGCGTACTGGACTTTTACCAGACTTCCTTTGCCGCCAGGTACTGCGCCCTTAACCAGCATCAGGTTTCTGTCAGTGTCAACTTTTACTAAAACTACGTTCTGAACGGTAACAGTTTCGCGTCCCATTCTACCAGGTCCGGCATTACCCTTGAATACTCTGGAAGGATAAGTACCAGCAGCCAGTGCGCCGGCTAATCTCTTGTGCTTAGAACCGTGGGTCATCGGACCTCTGTGATGTCCGTGTCTCTTGATGTTACCCTGTGTGCCTTTACCTTTGGAAGTACCGGTGATGTCCAGTTTGCTTCCTTCTTCGAAATCAGCAACAGTGATAACCTGTCCTAATTCGTAAGTTTCGCCTTCTTCTACTCTGAATTCAGTCAGATGTTTCTTCAGAGGAGCACCGCTCTTTGCAAAGTGACCTGTCATAGGTTTGTTCACTCTGTGTGCTTTCTGATCTTCGAATGCAACCTGTACTGCGTTGTAACCGTCAGTTTCTACTGTCTTAACCTGTGTTACAACTTCAGGACCAGCTTCGATAACTGTTACAGGAATTACTTCTCCTGTTTCTGCGAAAATCTGGGTCATACCGATTTTCTTGCCTAAAATAGCTTTCATATTGTTTCTCCTTTTCACTTACATTGGATTGCTCTGGTGTGCAACTTGCCGCAGCGGCGCCGCATCTTGCGCCTGGGCTCTCACAGGTGAGCCTTTGGCAGCTTTTCCCTCTCATGCAATCTTACTAAGGGAAGGTCCCTTACTTTACTTGTCTTTTTCCGGCATTGCTGCGTTGCTGCTCCTTCTCTGCGATACTCACGCACTTAAGTGCGCTCCGTTTCTCGAAACTCACACGCCTTGCACTCCCGAAAAAATCCTGCGTAACTTTACTATTACACCTTAGCTGACTACAGCTTGATTTCGATGTCTACGCCAGCAGGTAAATCCAGCTTAGTTAAAGCGTCTGTAGTCTGCAGTGTAGCATTGGTGATATCGATCAATCTCTTGTGTGTTCTCTGTTCGAACTGCTCTCTGCTGTCCTTATATTTGTGAACAGCTCTCAGGATTGTCACGATTTCTTTCTCTGTCGGAAGCGGAATCGGTCCGGAAACGTCTGCGCCAGTTTTCTTGGCAGTTTCCACGATCTTCGCTGCGGACTGGTCTAATAACGCATGGTCATAGGCCTTAAGCTTAATTCTGATTTTCTGTAATTCGCTCATTTTTTCCTCCTAAAATTTTTTGTACTGTTTTCGCTATGCTTGTACAGGGGTTCTTTTCTGACCAGATGTTCTGTGCCTCGCGAATCTGCGCAGAACCCAGTCAAATGCCCACTTCTGTAACGTGTGCGGTGGAATTGCTTACTTTGCACACGGCTCCGTGCGTTTCTTTATTTTTCGCACAAAGCAAAAGTCGGCGAACACCTTCGCCCCCATCTGGTGGGGACAATTCTCTGTAGAAATTACCGGATAGCTCCGCAACTTCCTACTTCATCGCCTTAAGCAAGCCTTTTAATTATATATGAGGTTGGTAAAGATTGCAACCCTTTTTTAAAAAAACTTTTCACGATTTTTGAAGTTTTTTCATGATATGACACAGTGATTTCAACTGCTTAAACCCCATATCATTATACACTGATCCTGGCGTTTCTATTATGACAACAACCATCTTAGAATTCATTTTACCTGTGCTGCACTATTTTCCCTAAAAACACCCTGGAAGGTGGACTTTTTCCAAGTGAAAAAGCGGCATCCGCACCATGACCCTTGATTCAGCGTTATATGGTGCAGCATCAAGACTACACAAGCGCAGAAACGCAACATTGCCTTACATTTGCCTTAAAATGGTGGAGATTTTTACATTCCTAATTCGAGATTCTCTGCATGTATATCCGATGACTGCACTGCGCCATCGACTTAAACCCTGAAAATCCGCATCAAAAACTCACCTCCCGGTAGCGCCCGCAGCTCTGCCGGACTTACAGCTTTCATGCGCAGAACCAAAACACTGTATGCCGCCATGCTGAGTAGGATACTGCATAAAACGCCCAAAGCGTTTCCCGCCCATGCGAAGACTATATTATAGGAGCCATACGCGCACAGACCCATAATCATAGCTGCCAGCATAGGCTTTACAAAGGTTTGCACAAAGGGAAAGTGTACACCAGTTTCCTTTTTTATTTCATGCAAGTTTAAAATCAGTGCAATCAAATATGCGCCACTTGTTCCCAAAGCAGCTCCCCTCACATGAATAGTGGGAATACCCACCAGCACATAGGTCAGCACCGTTTTCAGCACAGCGCCGACAGCCATATTGCGCACCGGTTTCATCTGTTTACCTACGGACTGCAGCGCTCCAGTTGTGGTCTGCACGATGGCAAGGAGTATCACGCCGATGGTCATAACCTGCAGAGTCGGCACAGCCTGCAGCGCATTTTCTCTCTGATTAAAATACAGCAAAAGAAGAATTGGTTTGGCAAGAACAAAAAGACCTACAGCGCAAGGACACGCTAAAAGCATAGTCATACGCATACTAATTCGGATGTTTTCCTGCACCTTATCTTTTCTTCCCTGCCAAAAAAATGCTGCAATGGAGGGCACCAGGCTCACCGCAATTGCCTGCGTAAAAGTCTGGGGCAGTGAAATCAGTGTATCGCAATAAGCACCATACTGATTATACAAGTTCAACGCCTCACTCGCTTCCCAACCTGTATCTTTTAACCTTGAAACCACCAGTGTCGTATCAATGGCTGACATCAAAGGCATGATTTCTGCCCCGATTACGATAGGTACTGCAATCCAGGCAATTTTCTTCAGAATTTCTACAGTCGATTCCGACCTTAAACCGGCTTCGCCTGTAAGGCGTTCGGGAGCTTTTCCAAATTGTCTACATCGTCTCCAGTAAATCGCACCTATTACGCACATGCCTGCCATGGCCCCCGCGACAGCGCCAAAAGTAGCGCCAGCAGCGGCGATATCCAAGCCCTCATCATATAAATAAAATCCCAGTCCAAGTCCTGCGGCTACTCGCACCACCTGCTCGAAAACTTCTGAAACCGCTGTAGGGCGCATATCCTGCTGTCCCTGAAAATATCCCCGAAAGGCAGCAAGCAGCGGTACGATACACAGCGCTGGCGCTATGGCCCTCAGAGAATTTTGAGAGCCGGGAATATCAATTACAAAGGCGATTAAATCTGCTCCGAAAAAACAAATGGCAAAAGCGGCTGCTCCGATTACCGCCATCAATTTCAGCGCTGTAAGAAAGACTTTCCTTGCGCCAGACCGATTCCCTACCGCAGTGCGCTCCGACACCATGCGCGAAACTGCAACCGGTATCCCCGCCGTTGCCAGCACTAAAAAAATGGCATATATCGTATATGCTACATTATAGTATGCCATACCCTCGCCCAGCTTGTTGGCAATAGGAATTCTAAGCGCTGCTCCCAGCAGTTTCACTAAAATTCCTGATATGCTCAAAATCACTGCGCCTCTTATAAAATCTCTCTTTCCATCCATGTTTTCTCCCAACCCTTTTATAGCTTTCTATTTAGTATATCAGAATAGACCATTTATTTGAACTGATATTTTATAGAAAGATAACAAAAGAAAAAGGACGTGATTCTCAAATTCAGCGAACCCCGTCCTATCTTTTTAATAATATTCCACTTTTGCCCGAAAGCGAGCCTTTGTATGTGTACATACCGGTCACTCACCCGGTGCTTCTATTCTATATTCTGTCGTATACTTTTTCCATAGATATCTCCGGATTTACTGCCGTCTTCGCTTCCATAGCAATAGATGCACAGGCGATGCCCATCTGCGCCGCTTCTCTGGCTGACATGCCTTTCACATGCCCCAGCAAAATCGCTGCAGAAAAAGCATCGCCGGCTCCAGTGGCGCTTAATACCCTCACCGACTTTGTCGCTGCGATCCCCTCGCAAGCGCCTTCTCTGTAATAAGCACCCTTTTCGCCAAGACTGATAAAGACCCTTTTTACACCCTGTCTGCAAAACCATTCTCCTGCTCTTGACAGAGAAATCTCATCAGTGATCTTAATACCGCTTAACAGTTCTGCCTCAATGCGATTGGGTTTTATGGTGTGAAAAGCTCCGATAATCGGCTTTACCCGTTCCGCCTTTGAAGCAGATACCGGATCCAGAAACAGAGGTACTCTGGCATGCTCCGTGATGTAGTCCAAACTCTCCCTCTGTAGATTGCAATCCACACCAACGATTTTCGAGCGATTCAAAAACTCCATCTTATCTTCCAGAAATGCCGGTGTAATCCGCTCCAAAATATCCATGTTGCAAATGGCAAGTTCCATATCATTTCTATGATTGAGAATAGACAAATACACCCCCGTACTTTCACCCTGAATATGGTAAATATGATCTGTACCCACACCCAGACTTTCAAGCTGTTTTCTAGCACTTTCTCCCATAAAGTCATCACCTGTCAAAGAAAGCATGGCTGCATCGCCGCCCATTCTTGCGATATTCTCTACGATATTTCGTCCTACGCCTCCAAAGGACTGATTCACAATCCCTGGATTGGAATCCGCCGTGCGAAGAGGCTGATAGGGAATCCCCTCAATATCAATATTGATTCCTCCGACTACAGTTATCTCTGCCATTTTCTTGCTGCATCCTTTCTGGTATACCTCTTATCAATCCGTAAAAATACTTCCGCCGATAAACTCTCTGATAATTGAGTTGTTGACGATGATACTGTCATCCTCTATGGTTTTAAAGAAACGCAGGAATTTCAGCATGCGCACTGCATCTGCATATTCTGCTTCCTGGGGACTTATTTCCTTCAACAGCGGCTCTGCATATTTCTTTAGAACTGCAATCTCATAAACATGGTACGAATTAAACAGCACATCCGCTTCTCCGCTGTACGGGAAAATATTTTTGTCCTCACCCGCACGGACCTTTGGCCAACTTGCAATAGTGCTCTGCGCGTTGTGTCCTCTATACAGATTATCGCGCACCATACGCCGCAGCATTCGTTCATCAGTCGTTGGGATTCTGTTATGTGCATCGATATTAAGCTGCGTCAGCGGACTGATATAAACCTTAAACTTTTCTTCCTTCGGAATATAGGCAGTCAACTCTTCGTTGAGCGCATGGATGCCTTCAATGACGATAGGCTGATTTGCCTTGATCGATGTAATTCTTCTCCCGTATTCTTTATGTCCAGTCATAAAGTTGAAAGTCGGCAAATCCACCTTTTCGCCTGCCAGCAGGTCATTCATATTGCTGTTGAACAATTCAATATCCAGCGCCTGTAAATTTTCATAATCCCTCTCGCCGTGCTCATCGAGCGGCGTCTGCTCCCGCTCAACAAAATAGTCGTCAGTTCCCATATAAATCGGATCCAGACCATTCACCTTCAGCTGAATGCAGAGTCTGCGCGCAAAAGTGGTCTTGCCTGATGAAGACGGTCCGGCAATGAGAACAATCCGTTTATTCTGCTGTTTTATCATATCGGCAATCTCTGCAATTTTCTTCTCGTGCAGCGCCTCAGAAAGCTGAATCAGCTCTCTGTACTGACCATTTTCAATTTTCTCATTCAAATCCGCCACGTAGTTGACGCCCAGCAGTTTGTCCCATCTGGTTTGTTCTCCAAATGCCTGATACATCTTCGTTTCATCCACATAAGGCGGAATCTCTCCCGGATTCGATGGGTGCGGAAAACGCAGCAACACGCCGCGGCGATATTTCATCAGCTGAAAGAACTGAATATATCCTGTAGACGGCGCCATCAGCCCATAGAAAAAATCTCTGACATTGCCGAGGGAGTAGAACTTTACGTCCTTTAAATTAAGAGAAGCACCCATAATCTTCTGTTTGTCTCTGCGCCCTTCTCTTTCAAAAATCTCCATGGCTTTTTCTCTGGAGACAACCTCTTTCACAAAAGGCATATCGGCATCTACGATTTCCCGCATTCGCTTTTCGATCTGCGCAACCTGCGCCTCAGTCACAACTTCTGCTGTCTTAATTTCTGTATAGACTCCTTTATTTAAAGAGTTCTGTATTTCAACACGCACATTGCCCAGACAATCTGACACGGCTTTCAGATAGATTAAAGACAAGCTGTACTGATAAATCAGATTAGCAGCCTGCGTCCTTATATCCAAAAGTTCCACACGGCATTCTGTATCCAGCGCATAAGTCAGATCCTCAAATTTATTGTCTACCTTCGCCGCTATAATCGTATAAGGCAAGTCCTTCTCATAGCTTCGATAAATTTCCTCTATTGTAATTCCCTGTTCCAGTTCCAACATTTCCCACGGACCCCTTGGAACTGTTCTAAGATAAACCTTCATATTTAATCTCCTTCCTTGCGGCAGTACCGCAATCCTTCTGAGGTTATTATATCACACTCGCCTTTTATGTAAAAGCAAAAACACAAAGAGAGGGATTTCTCCCTCTCTCATCTGCTGAAATTAGCAACATGTAGGTTCGCATGTGTCGCCGCAGCTGCCACATCCGAAAGCGCCCGGATTGCAGAACAGCAGAACCAGTAATAAGAAAAAGAATAACAGACTGTCGTCCATACCTCTTCTATTATTAAAACATGACATAATACATACCTCCTGTTTTAGTCGTTTGCTATATATTATGTGGTCTGCTTGTCATTGGTTCATGAAAAATCGACACAATCTGCTAGCTTAAAACGGAGTTGCATCGCTGACCTGCACAGGCGTCAAATCCACAGACTCTTGCTCTGTCTCAGTATCAGCTCTAGACTCCTCCACCTCTTCAGCTGAACACTGACACGGTTTCTGAGATGCGCATGACAAATCCTCACCTTCTGCGACTTCCGGTTCAGGCGGAAGTGCTGCTTCATAGCTTTCGGCATCAACAGCCTCTGCAATCGCACCTCTGGCCTCGGCACTCTGCTCAAACTGTTCTCGCTGACGATCTCTGCGCTGTTTCTCAAGCCTTCTGCCTTCTTCCACTGCCTTTCTCGTGTTATTGTTCAGATACAAATCCACCAGCTTTCGCATTTCTGCAGCATGAAGGGTAATGCCCTTACGCATGCGTTCATGATGAGGATCCCAATCGCGAAGATCATATTTAGCGGCAGCGCCATTCCAACTGATGATATTCAGCTCACGATTCCATCCGCTCTCAAATCTGGTGATAACTCCTAAATGTTCTTTAATTTCAAATGTGATATTTTTCTCTGACATTTCCATCTCTCTTTCCATGCCAGTTCGCCCATGTATATACTACCATTTTTTACATTTACTGTCAACTTCTTTATCAGCATTTTATTTTCCCTTACACACAAGCTTAGAAAATCAAATACTACTATTGCTGCGGTTCGATTTGGATTACCACAATCTCTGGTCTATTGAACACTCTGAACGGGAAGGTACTGTTGCCCAGTCCCCTGCTGATTACCATAGTACTATTCCCCGATTGATGCATACCACTTGTCAGCTTCGGTAAAATTCCCTGCCCAGGCGCAAACAGTCCCTGTGTGAAAGGCAGTCGAATCTGTCCGCCGTGCGCATGCCCTGCAAAAATCAGATTGATACCAGGTACAGCATACACTTCCAAAAACTGCGGCTCATGAACCAGCAATAATGTAAAAGCATTCTCACCTTCCCCCGCATCTGTCAGAAGCGCCGCAATACACTCCCGCACCAGCTGCCTATCAATTTCCGTATCAGAAACCTTCTCTCTACTGCACTTTTCTCCTTCACGTAAAGCGCCGCCGCTAATCTTCGCACGATAAATCGTTTCCTCTGACAGCCCTAAAAGCCGCATCTGCGGCGCACCACTTTTTGTAAAGGTTGTCGCTCTGTCCCTGAGCAGGACAACTCCCATTCCTTCTAACACATCGTACATCTGCGATATTTCCTCTACGGGCAGCGCCAGCTCGTGATTTCCATCAACATAGTAAACCGGCGCAATCTTCACAAGTCCCTCCATCAATGTGATTCCCGCCTGATAGTCCGTATGATTTCGATCTGTCAAATCCCCTGTAAACACAATCAAATCCGGCGAAGCAGCCCTTGTTTTTTCTAAAATCCGTCTCTGTGCTTTGCCGAAATACTCACTCTGTAAGTCCGACAGATGTACAATCCGAAGTCCGTCAAGGGCAGAAGGCAGCGCCTTGTTCCAGTAAAAATATCTCGTTGTTTTTATGCTCTTTCTGCTCCACCAAAGAAAGCCTCCGAGAAGCAAAAGCAACACTGTCATCACAATCATCTGAATCAAATCCTTTTTTCCTTATAAACAGCATTATACAAGAAAATAGATTTTGCCGCAACATCCGCACATAATACACAGCAAATCCCTTGTATACAATCCACATGCTTTATGATATACTGGTATTCACGTATTACAAACAAGGAGGGCAAAAGTATGCAGCAGTTACAACAGAACAATCATCCGAAACGTCTGAAGCTCATCGGGGACAGAGCGTTTTATAAGAAAGTGCTTCTTATTGCCGTCCCGATTATGCTACAGAACGGCATTACCAACTTTGTCAATATGCTGGATAATATCATGGTAGGACAGGTGGGTACAGAGCAGATGTCCGGCGTTTCCATCGCCAACCAGCTGACGCTGGTCTTTAACATGGCAGTGTTTGGTGCTGTGGCAGGTGCCGGTATTCTGGGCGCCCAGTTTTTCGGCAGCAAAAATAACGACGGGCTGCGTCATACCATGCGTTTTAAAATACTCTGCGGTGTGATTCTGACCCTACTTGCCGCATTAATTCTAATTCCCTTCGGCGGCACGCTAATCGAAGCGTTTCTCCATCAGGGAGAAAGCCATGGCGATCTTGCTGCCACGTTAACCTATGGCAGAAACTATCTTTTAATTATGCTGATTGGCATGCTGCCCAGCGCCCTGTCTCAGGTTTATTCCAGTACACTCCGCGAAACCGGGCAAACTATCGTGCCGATGATCAGCGGTATCGTTGCTGTCCTTGTTGACCTGGTCTTCAATTACATTTTGATTTTTGGAAAATTTGGTGCGCCTGCTCTGGGTGTAGAAGGGGCTGCTATCGCCACTGTCCTCTCGCGCTTTGTCGAGCTTGCTATTATCGTAGTATGGACACATCAACATACGGAGCAACTTCCTTTCATCAAAGATCTCTACCGCAGTCTCCATGTGCCAGCAAGACTTGTCAAACAGCTGCTGCGCGTCGCTACGCCGCTGTTTTTCAACGAACTACTCTGGTCACTGGCGCTGGCTTTCCTGGCGCAGTGCTATTCCATGCTGGGGCTTGACGTCATAGCCGCAGAAAACATCGCCAATACCTTGAGTAATGTTACCAACGTAGTCTTCGCTTCTCTGGGCGGCTCTGTTGGCATCATCGTGGGGCAACTGCTTGGGGCGGGAGAACTGGAAAAAGCCCGGGAGGAAGACAATCAGCTCATCGCCTTTTCCATGTTCTGCAGCGTGATTACAGGAATTCTTCTCATCCTCATCGCTCCTCTGTTTCCGCAGCTCTATAATACTGCCCCGGAAATCCAGCATATCGCCATGCGGTTCATCCAGATTCAAGGACTGTCCGCGCCGCTGTTGGGATTTATCAACGCGTCCTACTTCACCCTGCGTTCCGGCGGAAAAACCATCATCACCTTCCTCTTTGACAGTATGTTCCTGTGGGTCTGCACCATTCCTGCGGTCACCATCATGGTTCGCTTTACCAGCCTGCCTGTGGTGCTGGTCTTCCTGATCGACCATTCGCTGGATTTGATCAAATGCGCCATCGGATTCGTCTTGGTCAAAAAGGGCGTCTGGCTGCAGAACCTGACCGGCGAGCAGGGCGAAAATCAGAATGAAAGTGAAAGTTGTGCAGACTAACCATAATCGCCATCGATTTGCACAACCCATCGCAAAACAATAAGTTCAAAGTTATGCAAATACTTGCTTGAATTCATCCCTTTGCACAACTTTATGCCAGTCAAATACCTTGAAGTGGTGCAGAACATGCTAATCTCTCGTAAATTGCACAACTATAGAAGGAAAAAAGGGTAAAAGTTTTGCAAATGAATGCTGCATCATAAAATCTGCACAACTGTATGATAACCAAAGCCCTTAAAGTTGTGCAAATCGGGTAGTTACCTTCTATTCCTGCACAACCACCTATCAAAAAACATAAAGCAACACAAAAGGCACAGCCCCAGCGGTGGTTCAAAATCCCACTAAAGGCTATGCCTTAATTTTTTCCTATTTCCGTACGTCAATTCCTTTCAAACTGTATCCTCTACAGCTCTATTTCCAGCTCCACTGGGCAGTGGTCGCTACCAAAGATGTCCGTATGAATCTTTGCATCCACAATTTTGTCTGCAATGCGCTCACTGACGAGAAAATAGTCGATTCTCCACCCCGCGTTGTTCTTGCGAGCGTTGAAACGGTAGGACCACCAGCTGTACACGCCTTCCAAATCGGGATATAGATAACGGAACGTGTCCACAAAACCTGCCGCCTGCAGTTTGCGCATTTTGTCCCGCTCCTGGTCGGAAAATCCGGCGTTGCCCCGATTAGTCTTTGGATTCTTCAGGTCAATTTCCTCCTTAGCAACATTCATATCGCCGCAGATGATGACCGGCTTCTTCTCATCCAGTTCCAGCACAAACGCCCTGAAATCATCTTCCCACTCCATACGGTAGTCGATTCGCTTCAGCTGATCCTGCGCATTGGGCACATAAACATTGACCAAAAAGAACTTCTCATATTCCAAAATCACAGCCCTACCCTCATCAGTATGCTTACCGAAATTAATCTGCACAGACTGCGGCGCTTCCTTTGCAAAAATAGCCGTGCCGGAATAGCCCTTCTTTTCAGCGCTGCTGAAAAATTCCAGATAATCGGGCAGATCTACTTCCGCCTGCCCTTCCTGCATCTTCGTCTCCTGAATGCAGATAAAATCCGGCGTAAGCGCCGTCATAGATTCTACGAATCCCTTGCCGAGACATGCCCTCAGCCCATTAACATTCCACGAAATTAGTTTCATCTCTTTGCTCCTTTATAATGTGCAAAGAGCACAAGCAATCTGGGCTGCAACCTTTGCATTGTTGTAAACAAGCTGAATATTCGCCTCAAGGCTTTCTCCGCCTGTAATTTCCTTTACCTTCGCCAGCAGGAACGGTGTCGTCTCTTTGCCGCTGATATTCTTTTCAGCGGCCTCTGCAATCGCCTCGTCAATAGCGCGGTTAATCGTATCTGCATCCATGGAAAACTCTTCCGGAATCGGGTTAGCAACCAACATGCCCGTATGCAGTCCGCATTTTCGCTGTGCATCAAAGGCTTCCGCAACCGCTAGCGGCGTATCCAGTCTATAATCTACGGCAAATCCGCTCTTTCGGGTATAGAATGCCGGCAGTTCTTCCGTCCCGTAGCCGATAACAGGAACGCCTTTGGTCTCCAGATATTCCAAGGTCAAACCCAAATCCAAAATCGCCTTTGCTCCAGCACAAACTACCATAACTGGGGTGTTAGCCAGTTCCTCCAGGTCTGCTGAAATATCCATGGTAGTTTCTGCGCCTCTATGCACCCCGCCGATTCCACCGGTTGCAAAAATTTTAACGTCTGCCATGTTGGCAATCATCATAGTCGTTGCCACGGTCGTCGCTCCGTCAATCTTTTGGGACAGCACTACAGGCACGTCTCTTCTTGAAGTCTTTACAATTTCAGCGCCTTTCTTACCCAAATATTCGATTTCGTCTTTAGAAAGACCGCACTTGAGTCTGCCACCGAGAATGGCAATCGTTGCAGGTACTGCACCATTATCTCTAATAATCTGCTCCACAGCAAGAGCCGTCTCTACATTCTTCGGATACGGCATGCCGTGAGAAATGATGGTAGATTCCAGCGCAACCACTGGTCTGTTACTTTCCAGCGCCTCTCTTACCTCTGGCGCAATATCTAAATACTTGTTCATTAAAACCCCCTGTTTATTATATTATCACAAGAATTTTTTCCTATTTTAAATTATAGACGCTTCTCCCTTTTTTTACAAGTTAATATTAGTATGAATCCTGCCGGAAGTGGTGATACTAAATGCAGGAGGTGAAGAACATGCGCCAAGCAGAAAAGAAAAAAGGAAAAGACAAAGTTGCTGCGGTTTTAATGCTTTGTTTCTGTCTCATCGCTCTCGTCTCGATTTTCACCATAAAGTCCAGCATAGACAAGATTGCAAAAAGTGCAGGTGATGTGCCGACAGCGACAGAAACACCGACAAAACCACAACTAGATGAGCAGACTGATTCCCCAACGGAAGAAGCACTCGATGAAAATGAAAATTCGGAAGAAACTGCTTCCAACATTCCAACAGTTGACAGCCAGAAACAGACAAAGAAGAAAACATCTTTTGCTAGTCCTATTGACATGTCAACAGCAAAAATTTCCAAGGAATACTCCATGGATATGGTGATCTACAACCTGACCTTAGACCAGTACATGACCCACCCCGGCCTTGATTTTGAGGCGCCGCAGGGTTCCGGCGTAAAAGCTGTGGCTGACGGCACCATCACGGAGGTTTACACCGACGACGCCTATGGCATTACCATCGAAATCACCCATCAGGGCGGTTACATTTCCCGCTACTGCAATCTGGCAACAGACAAGCTATGCGAGAAAGGCGATACCGTAAAGAAGGGGCAGGTCATCAGCAACATCGGCAAATCTGCGCTGTACGAATCCATGGACAAAGCTCATCTGCACTTTGAGCTTTTGAAAAACGGAAAAGTCTGCGATCCGACCAAAGTCATTTCTAACTAATCGCAGTCGAAAAAAAAAGAGCCATCTCAGGCTCTTATCTTTACATAGTTGATATTTTTCCCCGTCTTTGCGAATTTATCTTCGTATTCAGTGGTAATATTTTCTGCCGCAAACTCCGAAGCGTGAAGATCTCTGCTCATCTCTAAAATTTCCAGATTTTCCTCTTCAATCTGTTCCAGGGTAAATGTAAACAACCCTTCGTTGTCTGTTTTGAAACAAATGCTGCCACCGGCACAAATAATCTGCCGATACTGCTGCAGCCTTTTTCCGTAGGTAAGCCGCCTCTTTGCATGGCGATCCTTCGGCCACGGGTCACTGAAATTCAGATACACCCCCGCAAGTTCTCCATCCGCAAAGAATTCTCTAATGTCTTTTACATATTCCAAAACAAATCGTACATTGGCGATTTGATCTGCGTCCGCTTTTTCAAAGGCTCTAAGTACCACACTTTGGTGTCCCTCGATTGCCACGAAGTTTCTGTCCGGATACTTCTTCGCCATTTCTGTGATAAACTGACCTTTGCCACAGCCAATTTCCAGATAGATGGGGTTATGGTTTCCAAAAATTTCCTGCCATTTTCCCTTATTCGCAGCTGGGATTGGTACCGTAAACGCCCCATAAGCTGCCAGTTTATTGTCAATATCTTTAATCTTTCTCTGTCTCATATATCCTCTAATAAATCTTCATCAAAACAATGGCTGCCAGAAACAGCGCCATCAAAACCATCGCAGTATAATCTCTGCCCTGCATCTTCATGGCATGCATGCGCGTTCTGCCTTTACCGCCTCGATAACACCTTGCTTCCATGGCCATTGCTAAATCCTGCGCAATGCGAAATGCGCTGATAAACAGCGGTACTAAGATTGGAATCAGCGCCTTTGCTCTGTTCAAAATATTGCCGCTCTCAAAATCCGCCCCCCGCGCCTGCTGGGCTTTCATAATCTTATCCGTTTCTTCAAGAAGCGTCGGAATAAAACGGAGTGCAATAGACATCATCATCGCAATTTCATGAGCGGGCACGCCGACATGCGAAAGAGGTCCTAAAAGCCGCTCTATACCGTCAGTTAGACTGATTGGCTTTGTCGTCAAAGTCAAAAGGGATGAGCCGATAATCAAAAGGACCAGACGCAGCGCCATAAATGCCGCCATATAAAGACCTTCTTTGGTGATTTTCAAAAAGCCCCACTGCCACAGCGCATCACCGCTTGTCATGAAGATATTGAGGCAAAAGGTAAAAATGATAATCAAAAGTATCGGCTTCAGTCCGCGCATAATAAAGGAAAGAGGTACTTTGCTGACCGCCACCACGGTGCCCAGCGCTGCAATACTGACCGCAAACCCGACAAAGCTGTCCACCAAAAACAATTCTACGATAAACAAAATCGTCGCAATAATTTTGATTCTCGGGTCTAATCTATGAATGGGGGATTCCACCCCGTAATACTGTCCAAGCGTAATATCTCTAATCATGATTTCCTCTGCAAATACTCATATATTGATTCTGTCGCCTCCTTGAGGCTCAGAATGTTTTCTTCCACAGGAATGCCCTTTTCTTTGAGCTGGCACATCAGTTCCGTCACCGGCGGTACAGAAAGTCCGATTCCAGCCAGCCTGTCTCTCTGCGCGAAAATTTCCTTCGGTGTACCCGCCATGACCAGCTTTCCTTCGTCCATGACCAGCACTTTGTCCGACAGCGCTGCCACGTCCGCCATATTGTGGGAAACGAAAAGAATGATATTGTTCTGCGATTCATGCACCTGCTCAATCATAGAAAGTATATCCTTGTGCGCCCCCGGATCAAGTCCCGCAGTAGGCTCATCCAAAATCAGCACATGGGGCTTCATGGCGATAACGCCTGCAATAGCTACCCGCCGTTTCTGCCCGCCGGAAAGCTCAAAGGGGGATCGATCTTTGATGTCCTCGTAGGAAAGCCCCACAAGCTCCAGTCCTTCCTTAACTCTGCTGTCAATTTCCTCCGGGGAAAGCCCCAGATTCTTCGGTCCAAATGCCACATCCAGCGCTACGGTTTCTTCAAAAAGCTGATACTCTGGATACTGGAACACCAGCCCAACCTTTCTTCGGATGTCCCGCATGCTGACGCCGGGCTTTGTAATATCGACGCCGTCAATTTCGATGGAGCCGCTGTCCGCTTTCAAAAGTCCGTTGAGGTGCTGCAGCAGGGTCGATTTTCCGGAGCCGGTATGTCCGATGACACCGACAATTTCGCCGTCGTATATGTTAAAGTTAATATTGTCCAGCGCCTTCTGCTCGTCAGGCATACCTTTGGAATAAATATGGGATAAATTTCTTACTTGTATTGACATATGAATTCCACCAATCCTTCAGCGGTAATGATTTCCTTTGGAATTTTGATTCCGCGTTTTCTCAGCCTCTGGGCAAGTTCCACCGCAAGAGGCAAATCCAGACTCGCCTCTCTAATCGTTTCTTCCTGTGCAAAGACTTCCTCCGGCGTGCCGTCAAGCAGCACATGTCCTCTATCCATAATAATGATTCGGTCAGCCTGCACCGCTTCGTCCATAAAGTGGGTAATCAGCACTACAGTAATACCCTCATCGTGGAGCTGTCTGATAATCTCCATGATTTCTTCTCTGCCTTTTGGATCCAGCATAGCAGTCGGCTCATCGAAAATGATGCATTCTGGTTTCATCGCTACTACTCCGGCAATAGCAATTCTCTGTTTTTGTCCTCCGGAAAGCATATGGGGAGATTTTTTCTTATATTTTCCCATATTGACTGCTGTCAACGCATCATCCACCCGTCTTCGGATTTCGACAGGGTCTATGCCCAGATTCTCAGGTCCAAAGGCCACATCATCCTCAACGATGGAGGAAACCAGCTGGTTGTCAGGATTCTGAAAGACCATCCCGGCGCTCTGCCGCACATCCCAGATGTGGTTGTCATCGCTGGTATCCCAACCTCTTACGAAAATCCTGCCGCCGCTTGGAAGAAGAAGTCCGTTCAGGTTCTTTGCCAATGTCGACTTGCCGGAGCCGTTTCTGCCGATAATCGCAGTAAAACTGCCCCGCTCGATAGAAAGCGACACATCGTCAATAGCGCGGACCTTTTCGTCACCCTCTCCCGTCATATATTCAAAGATTAAATTCTCAATGCGAATGATATTTTCCATATACGCCTCTTGGTAATTATTGTTTAACAATTTATTTTACCACAATTACAAAAAATTTGCCATACTATAATTAGGAGGTGATAAAGTATGGAATTCAACAAGTTTGCGGCGATTTCTCCAAGTGAGATGAAAATCATCGATGACGCTGAAAGAAAGCTCTCTGACCAGTGCGGTTGCCAAGTGGCTTTGATTGCTTATGATGTGAAGAGGGACTAATTTCACAAAAAGAAGTCCCTAGAAAAAGACGGTAACCTGCTTCCAGATTACCGTCTTTTTTCAATTGGTGTATTTATTATTGCTAGCTTACCGTTTCTGTGCTACTTTGTCAGACCATGGTGTATATACTGTGTGACCGTCAATTTTCTTGTAGCCTCTTACTTTGTAATAGTAAGTTTTTCCCTTTGTTGTGCTCTTGTTGAGCGCAGAGAGTTTCTTTGTTGTAACGATTTTCTTATAAGTTCCGTTCTTTTTCGTTGCTCTGTATACCTGATAGCCATCTACTGCGCTTCCTGTCTTTTTCCAGGAAATCGTAATTCCGCTGGTTCCAGTCTTTGTAGAAACTTTAACCTTGACTGCTTTCACCGCATCTTTTGCAGCATAGTACTGTTTTGCATATTCAATCAGCATGGTACTCTTTTCGTAACGCTCAGCTGTGCCTTCTGCCCCGAAAATTACAGAAACAATATTCTGAGTTTTACCCTCGATTGTCACAGGCACTGCAGTAACCATGTTTGCACCGGATCTGTTGGTTGTTCCGGTTTTCAGTCCGATTGCACCCAGATTGTAAATCAGCGTTCCATAAGTTGAAGTTGCAACAACACCTTCTCCAAAGGTTGGAAGTTCAATTTGTGTCTGTCCTGTAAATGCAGTCAGTTCCTTCTGATAGTTCTTCAGCAAATAGGATGCCAGTTTGAACATATCTTTTGCACTCATGGAATTCTGACGCTTTGCAGTTACTGCGCTGCTGTCATAGTTTGGAAGACCATGTACATTGTAAAATACAGCTGAGGAAAGCCCCAGTGCTTTTGCTCTTTTGTTCATCAGTTTTACAAATGCCTCTTCGGATCCGCTGACAGCTTCAGCCAGCGCAGTTCCACACTCATTAGCAGACGGCAACAAGAATCCTGCCAAAAGATCACGAACAGAAACTTCTTTTCCAAGTTCAAAATTATTTCTGCAAATACCGGTGCTGTCTTCGGAGTTTGCTTCCTCCATCACTGCTTCAGAAATTTTTACTTTCGTATCCAGTGAAATTTTACCTTTGTCAATTGCTTCCTGCACCAGCAGATAAGTCATCAATTTTGTAGTGGACGCCAGCTGGGTCTGTACATTTTCGTTACTTGCGTAAAGGATTTCTCCCGTGTCAGCGTTGCCGACAATCGCACCGTGCAGAAAACTGAAATAACCATTTTTGTCAAGCTGATCGATGTCGATGCTGAAGTTCTTCTTCGTATTCACTGACAGTGCATTTTTCCCAGTCAGCTTAGTTTCCAGACCAAAGGCAAATCCCAGATCTAAAATTTTCATGTAGATATCGTCTCCAGCTTTATACACGCTGTAGCCATAAGGCTTTCCGTCGATCTCCATGTTGGTCGGCGTTGTCATCCCCGGCGTGCTCAGGCTAATATCGTCCTGCCCTTCTTTTGGATTCTGGCTATATGTTACATCAAATGCTGCATTCTCTCCACCGACAGCTTCATAAGCTTTTCCCGTGGTGAAGATGTACTTGCCACTTTCTTCATCGTATTTAAAATTCATCTGCTTCTCACTTCCACTCAAAGCACTGCATAGATCTTTGACAGAAACATACATGTTATACGCATAGGACGCATTGTACGCTTTTACGGTCACAGGTCCATTTCCATCTACGCTGACTGCCAGATTGACTCTCTGCATCTGATCTCCTGCATAGACGGTTCCCATCGCGCCAAAACACATCGTCATGACGACAGATAAAACCAGGATTACACTGATTAGCTTTTTCTTCATTTGATCATCTCCTTTTCTTTTGTGATATCTCACACTAGAAAGGACATGCAAATGTTGTGCCAGAAAAAGGTTATTCTGAAAACTCTTTTATTTTAGGAGATTCGGATTTTTTCTGCTGCTTTCCCCTCATCTTTTCGTCCGAAATTCCGTTTAAAGAATCCGAATTTTAGAACATGCGTCCGCTGTGTACTTTAATATTAAAATTCTATGTTTTTCAAAGTCCTGCTTTCTAATCCATCATATAAATGCCAAAGAACCCCACCTTATCCTTCCCATGATCCCAGGAAAGTCCGCAGGTTTTACATAATTCTGCCACATTGATTCCGTAAGCAGAAAGGCAGGAAGCTCTCTTCTCCGGAAATCTACATGGCTCACCGCTCACCTTTGCACAAGGGCTGCAAGCGCTGCATGGTCCTGCCATAATTGCCATACCTTTAATGCCCTTCGCCTCAAGTTCATTGATAAAAATTCTGATTTTTGCGTTATGTCTTTTCTTCAGCGAACCGGTCTCTGCGGAATCGGTGATGTCTCCTACCGGCTGAATGGTCTGCAAAACCAAGGCACGGCTGTATTTCATCACCTTGTCCTTCATTTCGGCAGGGGTACCGCAATCCGGCGGACAGCCATAATTTTTCCCAAAATTACCGCATTGGTTCATCTCGCAGTATTTACGAAATTCAAATTCAAAGACCAAATCCTTCGCGTCCATAAATGCGCTGTTTTCAATACCTGCCTCTTTAGCAATCCGTAAAATTTCCTGTTCTGTCATAATTGTACCTCATTCAAATATGTTTCCACTGCGGTAATTATACCACAATCCCGCCCAAGAAAAAAGGAATCTTCCCCGCTGAAGATTCCTCTGTCGGTCGCAATTTATTTATAAGCAAAGAATTTTTTCGCCGGTGTTTTGCAAAGGGCGCTTGCCAATATGCAGGCGATAACCATGCCTACTGCAAACTGTCCGATATTCCACGGCACACCCGAAAGCGGCGCAATGAAATTTCCATACATGACAGCTTCGGTCACATAATAGCCTGCTGTCATTTCAAGGCCTGCGATGACCATTCCGATAACTTCCCCCACAGAAATTCTACCCTCTTGCTGGTTTTTCCCTGACTTTTCCATTCTCTCCACAAAACTTCCCAAAATCCATGCCATAACCAGCTTAATCAGCAGCGTCCACGGCGCCCAAAAAGCATAACCGCCGATGATGTCACCCAAAGCCGAGCCGGCGCCTGCTGCCAGTGCACCGCTTTTTTTGCCAAGAATCAAAACGGCCAGAAAAATCATGGAGTCCCCCAAATGAACGTACCCCTGGGTAAACGGAATCGGCACTTTGATAAACATGGTCGCAATCATCACAAGGCACATCATCAAGGCCGTCATTACCATTGTCGCTATTTGATTTCTATTTTCATTTCTAATCATAATTTCACCTGTTTCTATTGACTTTCTCTCTGTCAGTATTATAATAGCACTAAAGTGTTCTTAAAGAAACAGTCAGAATATATTATTTTTATATATACACTTTGGAGGTTTTTGCGAAATGAAGCCAATTACAATAGAATTCAAAAACAGTTCTAAAACGCCTTTATACATACAGTTGTACAGACACATAAAAAGTGAAATTACCTGCGGCAATATGACCGCCGGAGAGAAACTGCCTTCACTCCGCAGACTTTCTGCAGATTTGTCCATCAGCATTACCACCACCGAGCAGGCGTACAACCAGCTTTTGGTAGAAGGCTACATCATCAGCAAGCCGCAGTCCGGCTACTATGTTGCCAATGTGGCTGGCGGCAGTTCAGACAGAGGACTAACCCCAGAGACTGGTCTTGACCTCTCCTCTTATGCGGTACAGGAATCCCCTTACAAACAAGATTTGTCCTGCTTTGACTTTGGAAAATGGAAAAAATGCATGGCCCGTGTGCTTAACGACTACTCCCGTCTGCTGCTCTTTGAAAGCGACCCGCAGGGAGAAGGCGCCTTGCGCTTTGAGATTTCAAAGTACATCTATAACTCTCGCGGTGTTATCGCAAACCCGGAGCAGATTGTCATAGGCGCGGGTACCCAGCAACTGACCAGTCACCTTTGCCGGATTCTGCGCAAAATCAGCGTAGACCATATCGCAACCGAGGATCCCGGTTATCTTCCAGTGCAAAACATTTTCCGCGACCACGGTTTTAGTATTACGAAAATTCCTGTATCAGACGACGGAATCCATATAGAAAAACTGCCGACCAATATTCCTTCGGCAGTCTACGTCAGCCCCTCTAATCAGTTCCCTACAGGCTCCGTTATGCCGGTGGGCAGACGCTACCGGCTTTTAGAGTGGGCAAAAGAAAATCACAGTTTTATATTAGAGGACGATTACGACAGCGAACTGCGTTACTTCGGAAAACCTGTGCCGGCGCTACAGGGTCTTGACGACAGCGGCAGGGTTGTCTACCTGGGCTCTTTTTCGTCCACTTTATTTCCCGCAGTCAAAATCAGCTACATGGTGCTGCCGGAATCAATGATGGAAATTTTCAACACCATTAAAACCGACTACACCCAGACCTGTTCCAAAACAGAGCAGCTAACCCTCGCCCTCTTTATGGAAGATGGGCTTTACTACACCAATATCAAAAAATTGCGCAAGCTTTACGGTCAAAAACTACAGATCGCACTTACTGCTTTTGCGTGTTTTGGCGTCGGCTTCGTCACACCGACCAATACCAACTCAGGAATCAACATCATCTTAAAAGTCCGCACAAAAAAATCCCCTGCGATCCTTTCTGAAATGGCTCGCTCCATCGGACTCAATGTACAGCCGGCTGCCAGCCTGACTGACCAAGATACCGCCGCCCTCATCTTTTATTATAATCAGATTCCACTCGGCGAAATGGAATCCAGCATTGCGGCTATGATCACATTGTGGAAAAGCTGCTGATGTATCGCTTCGATTTTGCTAAATAGCTGCGAAACCTGCACCATTTTCTTTAAATTTTAAGGCTATGGTGCAATTTTTCATCTCGACGCTTCTATTCTTGCACCATTTCCTTTCAAAATCGAGTCAATGGTGCGAATTTGACCGTCAACAGCTAGTTCAATAAGCGCTATGTTGAAAGTCATCTTAATTCAGCTTCCATTATTCCCCTTTTATTTCCATTATATCCATTATCATGCATACAATTCTGCCTTGTAGGTTATGCTCGACGCACCATACGCCCGATAAAAAGCAAAAATGGTGCACCTTTAGAAGCAGCCAACTTCAAATCCGCACCATTGGCCATCTATTTAAAGAAAATGGGGCAAAAGTTGTGTTCTGACGACTTCATCAATCCAAGCGCTGTTACAACTGCCCTTGTTATCATCCTGTGTCAAAATTAAATCCTTGCCGATTACAAAACCATTCATCTGATAAGTGTACAGCTTATTTGCAGTGTTTTCGCAATATGTCATTTTACTTAAAAGCCCTAGATGCTCCCAGATTTTATAGCCGCCTAATGGCAATTTGATGCGAAAATCCGGATAGAAATACTGCCCTGTAAATGACAAACGTTCCTCATATCGAAATGGAATGTGGTAATAGAACAATGTATTTGCAATAATGACTTCCGACTTAGAACGCACGAAAATTCCGCTTAAAGTTTCGTGAACCAGGTGCTGCGGTTCATACTCGCACTTTGGATAGTCAGCACTCGCCCAGTCCTGCAGTTTCTTCGCCGTAAATCTGCAGAATGCTCTTTGATAAGCCGGCGATAAGCCATGCAAAATATCCTTTTGTTCTGTGCTTTGATAGCTCTCCTGCAAATCTTCCAGCAGAATAATATTTTTTTCTGCTCGCCGATTTACCTCCTGCTGGATTCTTTTATCCAAAAGGCACCTCACTATCTGCGGATTCTTTGAGATATTTTCCTCAAGATATCCATTTTCAGTCCTATATTTGCGATAAAACACCGCATCGACTTTCCTCTCTCTCATTTTCAAAAATCCGTCCGGCGCTCTATTTAAAAACTGCTTACTTTGATATAGCTGCTGCTTCTGCTGTTTCAACTCATTTTCAATCAAAAAAGAAAAACTCACTCTAATCACCTCCATCTTTATTGTGACATAATCGAGGCGAGATTTCAAGAAAGTTTTTCCTTATTTTACATTTTTTGCTATTTTTCTTCCGCGAACCCTATAAATCCGCTGGTCTTCGTCAGTACGCCGTCCTTGTCCACAAAAAGCGCTTCCACACCGTCAATACCCTCAATAAAGTCGACACCCTCTTCCACGCCCAACATGAGGCATATAGTCGCCATAGCATCACAGTCGGCAGAGGTTCCTTTATCACCCACGAGACTTACACTAACGACATCGTTATTCACCGGCCATCCGGTTTCCACATCCAATATATGATGGTAATAAGTTCCGTCCGCTGCTTCAAATCCGCGCTCGTAAATGCCGGAAGTTACCACCGTTTTATTTGCAGCTTCCACATAGCCGACAATTTCTCCACTATCAGAAAACGGCTTTTCAATACCAATTTTAAAGGCATCGCCGCCCTTATCGCCAATTACGATAATATTGCCGCCAAAGTTGACGACGGCGCTGGTAACGCCCAATTCTTCCAGACACTCCGCCGCACGGTCAGCCACATAGCCCTTTCCTATGCCGCCTAAGGTAATCTCTGCCTTAGGATTTTCCAGCGTCACATCATTTCCGTCAATCTTCACCGCCCGGTAGTCAACACCCTGCATAGCTTCCTCCACTGCCGCCGTAGAAGGCACCTTCGGCTCCGACTCATGAAAATCCCACAAAGCAGCTGCTTTTCCGATGGTGATATCAAACTTTCCGCCTGAAAGATCGCCATAATACAATGCCTTTTTCAGCAAAGAAACAGTTCGCAGGTCGCATGCAACAGCCTTGCCGCCCGCATGATTTACCTTGTAAATATCACTGCCCTCAATGGTCGCACTGATCAGCGACTCGTACTCCACACATAATGCAAAAGCTGTGTTAATGGCATTCTCCGCATTCTCCTGCCCCATAGCTTCCATATCGTAAATTGTAATCTGACATAGAGTGTCCATGTAGTAACTTGTTTTTGATACCGGCTTTTCTGTACAGCCAGTCTGTGTTATAATAACAGAAGCAGTCATTATCGCAATGACCGCAATAGAAAGAAATTTTTTCATTACATATACCTCAAACTTTATTGGAGTTTTTATGTTCAAAATCATCAACAAGGCTGATATCGTGCTCTTTTTCTGCCTGCTTCTCATAGGTCTTGGCCTTTCTGCGTGGTCCCTCACATCGGGCGGCGCCGGTCAACAGGTCATCGTCACGGTGAACGGACAGCACTATGGCACCTACAGCCTCTTCGAAAATCAGACGATAGAGATTCAGCAAAAGAATCATCTTAATAAGATTACCATAAAAGACGGCACGGTGCAAATGACTTATTCCGACTGCCACAACCAGGTGTGCGTCAAAGACGGCAAGGTTCGCATGGCAAATCAGAGCATTGTCTGCCTGCCAAACAAAGTCATGGTCGAAATCGTCGGCGGAGAGGGGGAGCTTGATGCAATCTCAAATTAGTACTCGTACCAGAAGAACTAAGGCGCTAGCCCTTTCTGCCATGTTTGCCTGTCTTGCGCTGATTTTTTCCTATGTAGAAGCAATAATTCCTTTTAACATCGGAATCCCCGGTGTCAAACTGGGGCTAGCCAATCTAGTCATTGTCATCGCCCTGTACGAGCTGAATTTTCGCTACGCCTTTGTCATCAACATGATCCGAATCCTGCTGGCAGGACTTTTGTTTAGCGGCGTATTCGGTGCGCTTTACTCACTGGCTGGCGGCATTTTGTCCCTACTCGTCATGTGGATTTTGAAAAAGACCGAACTGTTCAGCATGGTCGGCATCAGCATGGCAGGCGGCGTGGCGCACAACATGGGGCAGCTTTTAGTCGCCGCCGCCATCGTATCCAATCTGCGCATGTTCCTGTATTTTCCGATATTGATGTTCAGTGGGCTTGTAACCGGCATTCTCATGGGCATTGTCGCATATGTCATCGGCAACAAAATACCAAAAAGTATATTTAGATAGAAAGAGGTTTTTTATGAAACAGCAATTAATTGACCTGCGCATACGCATGCAGCAGGCAGGCATTGACGCCTACATCATTCCAACCACAGATTTTCACGGCTCCGAATATGTCAATGACTACTTCAAATGCCGCAAATTCCTTTCAGGTTTCACAGGCTCTGCGGGAACCGTGGTTGTCACACAGGAGGAAGCATATCTCTGGACGGACGGCAGATATTTTCTACAAGCGACGGATCAGCTAAAAGACACCGGCATCGGCCTGATGAAAATGGGGCAGCCGGGGGTTCCGACCATCGACGCTTATTTAAAAGAAAAGTTGACGCCGGAAAACACCATCGGCTTTGACGGCAGAGTCTGCGATTACGCCTTTGGCTGCAAACTGGAAAGCATCTGCAAAGTAAACTACGAACTGGATCTGGTCGGTGACATCTGGAAAGACCGTCCCGCTATCAAACCGTCTAAGATTTACGGGCTGCAGTCCTCTGTCACCGGTGAAACAGCTGGTTCCAAGCTGGCGCGAGTTCGCAGCTATATGGAAAAAAAGGGCGCTGACTATCATCTCATCACGAAACTAGAAGAAATCGCATGGCTTTTCAACGTGCGCGGCGACGATGTCGCCAATACCCCAGTATTCTTCAGCTTTGCGCTGATTGCCAGAGATCACGCATACCTTTATGTCATGGACGAAACTTTTAAAGAAGAAGACGTCCGTCCATATTTCCAGATTTTTGAAGACATCAAGACGATTCCGCAAGGTACAATCCTGCTGGATGAAGATGTAGTCAGCTATGCTCTAGTGCGTTCTCTGCCTGAAAAAGTACAAATCATCAACAGCAGCAGTCCTGTTACCATGATGAAAGCCCTAAAGAATGAGGACGAAATCAGAAGCACAAAAAATGCCCATCTAAAAGACGGCGCTGCTATGGTAAACTTTATCTATTGGCTGAAGCAGACCGTCGGCAAAGAGGAAATCACAGAAATTTCTGCTGCTGATTACCTGGAACAATGCCGCAGAGAGCAGGAAGGCTGTTATGACCTCAGTTTTACCACCATTTCCGGCTATATGTCAAACGGCGCTATCGTCCACTACGAAGCGACGCCAGCAACCAACAAGACACTAAAACCGGAAGGGTTTCTTCTGGTGGATTCCGGTGGACAGTACGAGGACGGCACCACCGATATTACTAGAACCATCGCCCTAGGACCTTTGTCGCAGAAAATGAAAGAGCACTACACCACAGTACTTCGCTGTCACATTCGTCTTGCCATGGCAAAATTCCCCGTGGGTACTACCGGCAGTGAGCTTGACACTTTGACCAGACAGCCGCTTCATGCCATCGGTCTTGACTACAACCACGGCACTGGGCACGGCGTCGGTCATCTGCTCAGCGTCCACGAAGGGCCCCAGACCATCAGCGGTAAACCTGGCTGTGATGTGCCGTTTTATCAGAACATGATCACTAGCAATGAGCCGGGCGTTTATCTGGAAGGAGAATACGGAATCAGGCTGGAAAATGAAATTCTCTGTGTTGACGCTGCAAACGGAAAACTGGGCTTTGAAAACCTGACTTTCTGCCCATTTGACAGGGAGGCAATTCTTCCAGAGCTTTTGACAGAAGAGGAACTGGCATGGCTCAACAACTACCACAGAGAAGTCTACGAAAAAATCGCACCGCGGGTATCCGCAGAAACTTCCGCCTGGCTGAAAGAGCAAACAGAGAAGATATAAAAGAATATATAAAATTCAAAGCAGCGGCTGGTTTTCCAGTCGCTGTGTTTAATTTATTCTGGTTTCTCGAAATTCTCTTGACATCCAAAACATATTGTAGTATCGTTTGTTTATAAATAAACGTTTTATAAATTTGTTTATTTATAACAGCACATGTCATTATAAATCTATCATTATTGAAGAAAGGACAAGAGAACTATGCAAAAACTACTTCAAAAAATTGGTTTAGGCGAAAAGATGTCAAGGAATTTCTGGGCAATTCTAATCGTCGCTTTCGGTGGCGCCATCATCTATGGTCTGCCATATTTCAGATTTGACTATTACGATGTTTATCTGGAAACCTATCATCTGACCAATACCCAGATGGGTGTATTCGGCAGTGTACTGGGTATCTTCGGTATGATTTCCTACCTATTCGGAGGAATTGTCGCCGACAGATTCTCCACCAGAATGATTCTGACCGTATCGCTGATCGGAACAGGTCTGGGCGGATTTGCTCATCTGCTCCCGCTAAACTACACTGCTCTTCTATGTCTCTACGCATTCTGGGGAATTTCCTCCCTGTTTGCATTCTGGCCTGCCTGTGTTAAAGCAGTGCGTATACTCTCCGGTTCCGGCGACCAGGGTAAAGCCTTCGGCTTCTTTGAAGGCGGCAGAGGCATCGGCGCCGCTTTAATGGCGATGGGCGCAGTAGTCGCATTCAGAATCGGTATCGGTCAAATTGACAATCAGGCACAGGGAATGAAATACGTTATCATATACTACTCTGTTCTGACTATTCTGATGGGAATTTTAGCATTCCTCACCGTTAAAGACGGCAAGATGGAAGCCAGCGACAGAATCTCCTTCAAAGGCATTGGTCAGGTTCTGAAGCTGCCTGCAGTATGGATTATCGGATTCGTTACCTTCTGCAACTATGTATTCACCCTTTCCCTGTACTACTTCACACCGTATGCTACAGGTATTTTAGGCGCTACCGTTACTTTTGCTGCAACTCTAGCCGCTCTGAAGAGATGGCTTGGTACTGTCAGCAGTGTGGCAGGCGGCTATATGAGTGACAGAATCGGAACAGGCAAAACGATTTTGATATCCTTCTTAATTATGGCTGCAGGTACCGCAGGCATTTTACTGCTGCCGACTAATGCTAAGAGCATCATTGCATTCACTGTCATTTTCATGATCATTTATATCTTCTACAGTGTAAACTATGCGCAGACTTGGGCAATGATGGACGAAGGCGCAATCCCTGAAAAATATTCCGGCACTGCGGCAGGTATCATCTCCACCGTTGGTTATCTCCCTGAAATCTTCGTGTCCGTCATGGCAGGTATCATGATTGACCAAAACCCAGGCGTTGGCGGCTACAGACAGTTCTTCGGATTCATGATTGGCATGCTGCTGCTTGGCGCTGTCATCACCGTAGTATGGATTAAATTCCTGAAGAAAAACAACGCAAACACAACAAATCAAGAAGCATAAGCAATTAGAATGGTAACTATGATGAAAAAAGAAAGTGTAAACAAAGAAATATTATTTGAAAGGGTCTATGTAGAAACGCCTGTCGATACTGACGGCGACGGCAGGTATGACCTGATTGCCGTTTACATCAGACGACCTGTATCAACACTTCACGGCGAAAAAGTTCCTGCTATCTATGTGGCCAATCCGTATATGCTGTCCTGTAATGAGAACTGGTATGCGCCGCACAATGTAAATCAGGAAGTAAAAGTATATCCTGCACAAAACATTGCCGAGGAAGATATTCGCTACGACTTTTCCAAGGAGCCAACCTTTGCAGTCACGGAGCATCGTAAGACCAGCGGCTATGCTAAGACCTCTCCCTGCACGGAAGAGGTTGAACTGGAAGGCATCAATCCCATTTACAATCATTTTAACGCAAGAGGCTATGGCTGCGTATTCTGTGGCGGACTGGGCACTAGAGGCTCCGAAGGCTTTACACTGTCGGGTTCGCGCGAAGAGATTCTTGCTTTCCGTTCCGTCATAGACTGGCTCTGCGGCAGATGTCGTGCTTTTACCAACAAAACCGACAACATTGAGATTAAAGCAGATTGGTGCACAGGTAAAGTCGCTATGTCAGCGAAATCCTACCTCGGAACTATGTGTATCGGCGTAGCGGCTACCGGCGTGGAAGGACTGGAAACCATTATTCCCGAAGCAGGCATCTGCAACTGGTACGACTACTATCGATACAACGGGCTGACTGTACCTGCCCTTGACTGGCAGGGAGACGATCTGGATATCCTTGCAAAGTACTGTTTTAGCAGGGCTAAAGATCCAGATGACTACGAAAAAATCAAAGACGCTTATGCCCAGCAGCTGGAAAATCTGTTCATAAACGAAGATCGGGATTCCGGCAATTACAACCTGTTCTGGGATCAGCGTAACTATCTGAGACAAATTGAAAACTTCAAAGCCTCAGTATTTATCATTCATGGTCTCAACGACTGGAATGTAAAGACAAATCAGTGCATTCCCCTTTTTCAGGCTTTGGAAAAGCAAGGAGTTGAGCGAAAGCTTCTGCTTCATCAGGGTGAGCATGTCTACATATATGCGCTGAAAGACGCAGGGGTGCTCTCTATGCTGGAACGCTGGCTGGATCACTATCTAAAGGGCATCGATAACGGCGCTGAAAAAGAACCAAAAGTTTTGGTAGAAAGCAACACAGATCAATCCCGCTGGTTTGCCTCTGATACATGGCCTCCGGCAGACTGGTCTTATGTGGACTTCCCGATTCGCAGCGCTAGCAATCAAAAGACTTCCGTTATCGTCGATGATCTATCTAAAACAGCCTACGACAAAGCTTCCGACAATCAGAAAGAGTGGCTGGACAACTTGGTTTTAGCCGAAGAAAAAGACGCACCATACCGCTGCAGATTTTTCTGGGATCCGTGGGAAGCAGATACCTCAGCGCAGAAAACAGCTCACTGCAGCGCCGATGAACTGCGCATCTCCGGCACCATCAAAGTATCCTTTGATGCAGCCATCGATAAAAAAACGGCTATTCTCAGCGCTATGTTGGTAGATATAGGCGCAGACTGCCGAATTACCGCTGAGCAAGTGCCTGTCGAAGGGGATAATACTTTCGTCTTTGGCACGGAAGCCTCCCCATCTGCATATAAAGTGATCAGCCGCGGCTGGCTCAATGCGCAGAATCGAACCTGTCTCTGGAGCAAGGAAGATATTATAGCTGGACAGATTTACAGCTACGATTTTGATATGGTTCCGACAGATCACAGCTTGAAAAAAGGTCATAAACTGGCGCTTATTCTATACGGCATCGATGCCCAGCAGACATTGCGACCGGATACAGTCACCAGAATTGAAATTCCTACAGGCAGCATCCGGGTACAAATTCCTCTGCTTTAGGCACATAATTAAAACTATTACAAAGGCTGCCTTCCCGGCGGCCTTTGCTCATATTTGCAACGCCAAAATCTATAGCCCTTGTGGCTGCCGCAGCCATATATAGCAGCATGGCAAAGGCATGAAAAATATCATTAGCCATCAATACTGACAAAATGATAGCAGAATGCAGGATTTTGTCAGTAAATCGTAAAGAATCCATCTTAATACGCCTGAAATCCTGACAGAACTGACAAAATCAAAAATAATTGTCAGTATTGGCAGGAATTTTGAAAGAAACACTGACAAAACTGACATAAATCTAAAAAGCTGTCAGTTTTGTCAGTTCCAGAAAATCATTAAACGTTTTTCGTGCGTTTGCCGTGTATAGCGGGAAGAACACTTGCCATTCAAAACAAAATATGATATCGTTTTTGTATAGACTTTTGCATTCAGGAGGATTTTAATGGAATTAAAAGAACTAACAGTCTCCGAACTTTCTAGCGGCTATTACCGTTCAAAGGAAACCGGACAGCTTACCTGCATCTTCTGCGGCGAAGCTTTTGAGGAAGGACTTATCTATAATTCCCGAGGAAGAAATGTCACGGCTCAGCGCGCCATAGCAGAGCATATCTTCGACCGACACGGCGGCGTATTTCACGGGCTGATTCAACTGGACAAGCAGATTAACGGTCTCTCCGAAGTGCAGAAAGATATTCTCACCGGCATGTATGAAGATATCGATAACAAAACCTTGGGCGAAGAACTTCACATCAGTACCGCTACAGTTCGCACCCACAAATTCAATATACAGAAAACGAAGCGTCAGGCACAGATTCTGCTGGCAATTCTCGCACAAATTGAGGACGAGGAACTGGTAGCAGCCAGAAAACAGCTGTCAGATGAGAGTGCAGAAAAGGCACCGATAGATTTTCCAAAGCCAAATCAGGATTTCTGCCGCAACACCCTGCACCCGTTCTTCACTACATTTGACTTAAAATAGCGACATAAGAGTTTCAGGAGGTAGTTAAAACTATGATCGGATATTACAACAAACTCGCAGAGTTTAAAAAACTGATCAGCCGCATAGAGTATTTATCCTATACGCAAAATTCTCTGATTTACTGGGATAAGCTCACCTATATGCCGCCTGGCGCCATCTCCTATCGTGCCAAAGTCCTCGCTTTTCTGGCAGATGAGCAGTACAGATTTATGTCTTCTGCAGAATTCAACAGCTACATGGCTTACTTTGATCATCACAAGAAAAATGATGCTCTGACCAAGTCCATGATTGCGCAGATAAAGCAGAGCGCCGAATACGTACGGCGGATTCCCGAAGATGAATACCAGGCATATATCCAGCTGATTGCCGTTTCTGAGCAAGTTTGGGAAGAGGCAAAGGCTAAGTGTGATTTTGCCTTATTTCAGCCATATTTAGAAAAAATCTTCAGCACTTTTAAAAGTTTTACGAAGTATTGGGGATATGAAAAAGATCCTTATGACGCTCTTTTGAACTATTATGAGCCTGGACTCACAACAGAAACGATTGATAATTATTTGGTGAAGCTAAAGCCTTTTCTCATAGATCTCTACAGTCAGATTCAGCAGTTAAACCGTTCCTCCCTTTCTTCCTGCGAAATCCTTCCAGTCATGGGCGGCAGCAGCCAGAAAGCCCTTTGGGAGCATCTTCTTAAAAAAATGGGGTTCAGCTTTCATACTGGGCGCGTGGATATCGGTTCACACCCCACAGTTCTTGCCAATTCTCCCGATGATGTGCGCATTGTCAACGCCTACCGCGAAGATAATACAGTTTTCGGTCTGTTCAATGTCATGCACTCTGCAGGCAAAGGCATCTACCAGCAGTCCATCAGCAAGGATTTGCTGGGTACTTTTCTGGCAAAGGTACCTTCTTTCGCCTTGGAAGAAGGAATCGGGCGGTTCTATGAAAACATCATCGGAAGGAGCAAAGGCTTTGCTGAATTTTTTACACGGGAACTTTCGGTTTTCTCTGGCGGCAGCCACTTGCTTTCCGCTCAGCGTTTCTATGAAGATGTCAATGCAGTAACACAGGCCCCAATCCGTCTGCAGGCAGATGAACTGACTTATCTGCTTCACGTTATCATTCGCTATGAAATCGAGCGGGATCTCATCAATGACCGTCTCAAGGTTTCCGATCTGCCTGAGGTTTGGAATCAAAAATACCAGGAAATGCTGGGCTGCACACCTGCCAACGATGGAGAAGGCGTGCTGCAGGATATCCACTGGGCTGCCGGTTATGTCGGATATTTTCCGACCTATCTGGTCGCAAATCTTGCAGCTGCACAGCTGGCAACTGCTATCGATACCAGCTGCGGCCATCTGGACGATCTGATAGCAAAAGGAGATTTCGCTGCAATCAACCAATGGCTGAAAGAAAATATCTTCACCTACGGGGCACAGTATTCCACCAGCCAGCTCCTAAAATCAGCTTCCGGCAGCTCGCTGTCATCCCAGCCCTACATGGATTATCTGCAGAAAAAATATACAGAAGTGTACAAATTATAATTTCCAAGGCGCAGTGAGTATATCATGGCAGCATCCTTTGAGAAATCTATGCTAAACAAAAACCGGCTTCATGCCGGTTTTTATTAAATCGTTATCAATTTTTCAAAGCAGTAATGGGTACAACATATACACCATCTTCCCTTTGATATGCTGCATTTGACATACCGCATATCACGCACAAAATTGCAGGCAGTTTCCCTTTGGGCTCTTTTTCAATATCTTTTTTAAGGCGAAGTAAGGCTTCTGCTGCTGCTTCTATCTGATTGGCACCCAGCTTAATCTCAAAAGCACTCCACTTTCCATCAGGCATTTCAACAACAGCGTCAATTTCGCCGCCTCTATAATCCTGATAATGATAGAGCTTTCCGCCAAAAGACTCCGCATAAATCTTTAAATCCCGCTCGCATAGAGACTCAAAGAGAAATCCCAACGTCTCTAAATCGCCGAGAAGTCTTTCCGGTGTAGCTTTCAGCAAAGCACACGCTAAGGAAGGGTCCGAAAAATGCCTCTTCACCGCCTGTTTTACACGAACAGAGGAGCGAATTTCAGTTGAAAACGGAGGCTGATTATCAGTAATAAACAGTCTTGCAAAAATATCCAGATATTCTTTTACCGTTTCGATATCAATATCCTCATCATCTATTTCTTTCATATCATTTTTTAAGGTTTTATTTGTAACAGTTGTGCTCTCATTTCGGGCAAGGGAGCGCAGCAGTTTCTCCATTTTAACAGTATTTCGCTTTACCCCATCTATGCGATATACGTCATCTTCAATGACCGCGCTTAAATATTCCTCAGGTATGATTGCTGCCTGCTCCTGTGATAATCCCAAACTACCCGGCCATCCTCCACGAATGATATAGAAAATCAATTTTCGCAAATCCACGTTTCCTGTCATTACAGCTTGGAAGTCACCCTTACAGAGTTTCTCCAAGGAAACTTCTCCTGAAGAATCACCCGACTCATACAGCGACATCGGACGCATTCGCAATCTCGCAATTCGCCCTGCCCCACTATGCAGAATCCCTTTGTGATTAGGCGTCGCTGAACCGGTCAAAATAAATTGCCCCTTTTCCCCCGTCTGATCCACCTTATATCTAACTGCGTCCCATATAGGCGGCACTTCTTGCCATTCATCAACAAGTCTAGGTGTTTCCCCCTCTAAAACCAACTCCGGCGATAACTCTGCCAATTTCCTGTTCTGAAAATTACCTTCCGGATTGCCAATTAAAATTTCACTATTGCTATGAAAAGAAGACGTCCAAGTCTTCCCGCACCATTTAGGTCCTTCTACGCATACCGCTCCGAAAACTTGCAGATATTCTTCAATGGTTTTATCAATGATTCTCGGCATATAATATTTCTTGTCCATGCTCTCACCTCTACCATTATTGTACCCCAATCCGATAGATTTTACAACCTTATTCCTATTTGTTTTATTTTTTCAACCCGATTGATTTCACATTTTCAACCATACTAATTTTAAAAAAACAACCGGATTCCTGCAAGGTCGCCGGTTGTTTTCTATTTATATTCTACCTCTTATCTCTCCGCATACTTTCCGATAATCGCCAGTATCAATTCCGCGGTTTTCTCCATATGGTCGATATTGGCAACCTCGGTCACGGAGTGGTGATTCCAAGAGCCGGTTCCAAGGTTCGGGCAAGGCACGCCTTTGAAAGAAAGCTCCGCACCGTCTGTACCGCCGCGAATAGCCGGCACACGAGGTGTAATGCCAAGCTCAGCAATCGCTTCTTTAGCGTAGTCAATCAAGTGCATGTGAGGTCTTACCATCTCCGTCATGTTGCGGTAGCCGTCGGTCACTTCTGCAGTCACTGTGCCATCACCGTACTTAAAGTTGAGCAGTTCCGCCACTTTGCGCACTGTATCTTTTCTCTTTGCAAACTTTTCAGCATCGTGTTCTCTGATGATATAGCGCAAGGTCGCGGTACTGCAATCGCCGTCCATGTGCATGAGGTGATAAAATCCCTCGTAGTTTTCCGTGTGCTCCGGTCTTTCAAACGGCGGCAGCATAGCGTTAAACTCCATAGCAATGAGCATGGCGTTCTTCATTTTGTCCTTAGCTTCTCCCGGATGGGTTTCTACACCCTGCACGGTGATTTTGGCAGAAGCGCCGTTGAAATTCTCATATTCGATATCGCCAAGATCTGCCCCGTCCACCGTGTAAGCAAACTCTGCGCCGAATGCTTCCACATTGAAGTTGTCCTGACTTGTGCCGATTTCCTCATCAGGCGTAAAAGAGAATGCAATCTTGCCGTGTTTCGTCTCAGGGTGAGCCGTAAGATATTCCAGTGCCGTCATAATTTCTGCAACGCCGGCTTTATCATCACCGCCCAGCAGGGTTGTTCCATCAGTTACAATCAGGCTGCATCCTTTAGCATTTCGCAGATTTTCATCGGTTTTCGGATCCAGCACAGCCCCTGATTCCAGGGTAATTATACCACCGTCGTAGTTCTCAATGACGCGAGGCATTTTTACCGGTGACGGATGAGCGTCAGCCGTGTCCATATGCGCAATAAAACCGATGGCCGGCACACTTTTATCCAAATTTGACGGAATACTGCCGTAAATATATCCCATATCATCAAGGCGGACATCTTCAATGCCAAAGCCATTCAACTCATCTACCAGCGCCTGCGCAAAATCCTTCTGTCCCGGCGTGCTCGGCACCGTACCGATCCCCTCCAGCGACTGGGTGTTCATCATCACATACTTCAAAAATCTTTCCTGTAGCTTCATTCTTTTCCTCCTATACAATCTTTTTATTTTTCTTCGCCCAGGCAGCAATTTTCCTGTAAAGCTGTCTGACCGCTTCTTCCTCTTCTTCGCTTACTGGCGTATTTCCAAAAGCTGCCCTGCTGACGATTTCCGTCGCCCGCTGCGCTTCCTCCTCGCTGACTTCCGCTACCGCTATCGCCAATTTCTGCGCAAAATCCTCTTCACTGCCGTCATAACCGGAAAGTACTCCCGCACCCTGCAGTTTTTCCAGTATTTTCGCAAATGCCTTTCGGCAGTTCATCCTGTCAAGGGAACGCACATACAACTTTCTTCCCAAAACTGCGGCGGCTATGGTCACGAATACTGCCGCAAGCAGTGCCAGGACTATCACTTCAAGACGCGTGCTGCGTCCGCTCTCCTCCTCTTCCGGATTCTGATCCAAGCCTGTCTCCGGCTCATCATCTTTCTTATCAGGTGTATCAGGACGCTCTGTCTCATCCGTTTCACCTTCTGTTCTCTCAAAATCCGGTCGCACAGCTTCTGCGCTGCTCTCTGCTCCCTCATCTGAAGGCGTCACTTCAACCGGCGTCCAGCCCAGTTCTTTGTCGAAAATCTCCGGCCATGCGTGAGCCTCCTCATCGGTAACGACTGCATAATACATTCCATCTTCTTTTTTCACAAAATCCGATGGTCTCACCGCAAATCCCATGGAATAACGGGCAGGCACACCATACATACGATAAAGCAGCGTCGCCGCCGAAGCAAAATGCTGGCAGTATCCTTGCTGGCTTTCAAAGAGAAAATGCTCCACTGGCTCTTTTCCCAAAGGGATTCTCCCCGGTGAATCAGTATACGTCCCGTGGGTCAGCAAATAATTTTTGATAAAGGATGTAATATTTGCTTCCCCTTCCATGGGATTTTCCTGCTGCAATGCACTTAAATTCGGCAACTTACTTCTGTTTATCTGCGTATATGCCTTTTGCGCCGCTACTTCGTAACGCCGATGCAGATTACGCTCCCTGTCAAAGACATAACTCCTTGCCAAGCTGTACACGTTATCTCCATTTTCATCAATTCCCGCAAAAAAGTTAGAAGTACTCGCCGCATCCCAATCCGGCTCCATATCCTTTTTCTCAAAATATGCATAGCCCTCTTCCCCGGCTTGCAGCACGTGGTTCTCCCAGGATGCATTGTGCCACTGACCATAGTAAATCCCGTAAGACGGCGAGTCCTGATCTGCACGTCTTACGTAGAGAATCCGTTCCTTCTCTGCGCCTGCACGGTTCACGTCGTAATACATATTAATAAAACGATTTACCGTATCGGCTCTGCTATCTATCTCATTCAAAATCTCCCTGTCCGCCGCGGGAAGCCAAGTTCCGTTGCTATATGTACCTCCGCTGAAATCCCGCAGATAGATGGTCTCCGTCGGCTTTTCCTCAGCACGGACTTCCATGACCACCGTGTCTGATGTGTACAGATTTCCTCTGTTAATTCTCCGCACGTTCTGCCGGTTTTTCACAGTAATTGTGATTTCACTCTCAATCTGCTGCAAAGTCGGGTCAATCGCTTCCGCCCAGCGATACAAAAACCCATCGCCGCTTCCTGCTATTACATGAGAGACCAGCAGCAAAACAGCCAGCATCCCTGCCGTAATACCTCCGGCTTTTCGCATCACCTTTGGACTTCCTTCTGCCTTTTCTCCAAAGTGAACCGCTGTAAAAAGCACCTGATAAAGTCCCAGCAAAATAATACAGAGCCAGCCGGGGTCGATTCCGGTAATCGGCACGCTGAGCAGAAGCGCCATGGACAGCACCCACATGATAAAATGCCAGCCCAAAACGCACTCTGTCAAAAACAGCAATACAGAAAGTCCGCCAAAGACGCAGACCAAAAATCCGGTCATGTCGTACATGTACCAGTAAAGCCTACCCTCTATACAGCCGAGAAAATATGGAAACATTTGAATTTGTGCCAAAATCCAGTCGTCCCAAATGAGAACACACCCTGCAAAAAGCACAGCGGCTGCAACAGGCAGCGCTTTCGCCTTAATCCCGTAAATGCTCCAAAATAGCAGGCATGGCGCAGCCGCCGCAAAGAGAACCAGCTGCCTTTGGCAAATTAAGTCCTCTATGTCAAACACATAAGTTAATATTCCCAAGATTCCAATCAAGAGAAGAATCAGATGGAAAACGGTATTTCTATTTTTCATCAAATCCCTCCCCGATATAAACGGTCTGCGCCAGCTGTTCGCTGAGCTTTTCCGCCTCAAAAATCGCAACCCTTTTCTTTCCATAGAAAAGATTCAGCTCTAAATCCAGACAAAATCCTTTTGCACAAGCCGCCTCATCGCCGGCTGTCAATCCATTAAACCGGTCTTCTTCACGGTAAAGTCTGCATAAAAGCAGGTCTATTTCCCTCTCAGAACTAATCCTTGCGCTCTGCAGCGTGTTGTCCTCACACCGCCAGCACACTCTTAGAGACCTTCCCACCGCCAAGAGTCCGGCAACTACCCCATACAGCACCTGATAAAAGGCACTGATTTTTTCCGGTTCATACTCGTCACACCCGGCTAAATCCAGAAACAGTTCACTGCATGCGTCACTGATTTCACGATATTCCTTTACGAAGAGATTATCTGAACGAACACTCTGCTTCCATGCGATATCCCTGGCTCTGTCGCCCTGCTGATATTCGCGAATCTGAAAAAGTTCCCGCTCTGTCTCTTCCTCCGCTGCGCTGCCCCTTTCAAGGTAAATACGCAGCACATGTTTTGGCGGAAGTACTGCGATTTCTATAGATGTCTTCTGCGCAAAGCGCCTTCTGAAAAGTCCCAAATAATCCCAAAGATACGCTTTTTTTATGGTTACATCTAAAAGACCGCAAAGTTCCGCACGAGCCGGCAGTTTCAGCAGCAGCGCCTCCTTTGCATCTAAGGAAATACTCCGACTTTCCTTTCTCCTGCGGCAATTCTTATCTCGCTTCATCTTTTTAGACGCCGTCTGATTTCTGCGATATCCCCAATTCCATTTCAGCTGCACCTTTGTCACTGGCAGCACGCCAGTATTTTCCACTGTCACAGAGCAAAGGGCATCCTTTTCTGTATGAAGCCGCAGGTTCTGCAGTGACTCCGCGCTCAGTTGCACACGACTTCGCAAATACCAACTGAGAGGATACATGGCAAGAAATAACATCGTTTCCGCTGCTGCCAGCACCATGATGTGCGCTGCATGGAAAAATCCTGCCAAATACCAGCTGACCAAAAAGAGTGAAATTAAAAACACTTTTTTCATAGCTTGGCTCCTATTTTTTACTCATGGCAGGTTTCTTGGTTCTCGTTAGAATTTCCGATAAGATTTCAGCCTTTTCCGCCTGATTCTCTTCGTCGCTGCGGTCTGTCCGAATACGATGCCCCATCACATAAGGGAACACTTCCTGTACATCCTTTGGCATAACAAACTCCCGTCCGTCAAGCCATGCAGCTGCCTTTGCCATCTGACAAAGGGCGATACCCGCTCTGGGACTTGCTCCCTGAAGGAGCCTTTGATGCACTCTGGTTCCTCGCACCAGATTGACAATATATGCAGAAACCTCTTCACCGGCAAAGACTTCGTCGACCTGCTTCTGCACTGCCTGCAGAGTCTGAATGTCGAGGTTTTGTTTTACTGTTTCAATCGCAGTTCTTCCGCCTTTTCCCATAATCATAGCAAGCTCGCTGTCAAAATCCGGATAGCCCAAAGACAGACAAATCATAAAGCGCTCCATCTGTGATTCCGGCAAAGGCTGCGTTCCGGCGCTTCCCTCCGGATTTTGCGTAGCAATGACAAAGAAAGGACTCGGCACTTTTCTGGTAACACCCTCCACACTGACCGTACCTTCCTCCATGACCTCCAAAAGGGCTGACTGCGTTTTCGGCGAAGTCCTGTTAATTTCGTCCGCCAAAAGCAGATTGCAGAAAACACTGCCCGGCTGATAAACAAACTGCTCCGTTTCCTTCTGATACATGGAAAATCCCGTCAAATCCGAAGGCAGCACATCGGGCGTAAACTGCACCCGCTTATAGTCCAGTTCCATTTCCCTTGCAATGGTCTCTGCCAAAGTAGTCTTTCCAGTCCCCGGCAAATCCGTAAGCAGGACATGTCCGCCGGAAAGCAGTGCTAAAATTATCTGCTTTACCTGCTCCTCTTTTCCTAAAATTATACTGTTTACATCCTTCATTACCTGCTGCAACGCAGTTCTTGCTTCATTCATGGTAGCACCCCTTTTCTATTCAGACTTGTCTGATAACTATATTCTTATTTTATCATATATTATCTTCTGCTTTCAAGGCACTTCTCTCCTTTTGATTCTATTTTAAAAAAGGGGCGGGTACTCTTAGACGAAAACTTAACCCAAATCAAGAAATGTTCAAAAAAATGTATAAGAACGCTGTTCTGAAAGCGCAGTAGACTTACATCATTTGCAAGATATGCAGCAAATCCGAAATTTTCTTGCATAAAACGCAAAAATGCATATAAGTTTAGCCGCCGCTGCCTACCGACGACAAATACTTTTATACATTTTTTTGACATTTTACGATTCTCGGTTAAGATTTGCCCTTTCACTTATACATTTTAAGAAGAAAAATCTGTTTTAAGTTAAATTTGACTTTTCCTGCCTTATCCGTTTCGCTGCGCCCGTCTCAAAGGAAAAGCCCCTGCCCTTCACTTCCTTGACACTGCTTATAGTAAAAAAGGCTTCCGGATCAATGCTTAAAATCGCTCGCTGCACTCGGTTCAATTCCCGAGCAGGGAGCACACAAAGCAAAATATCCTGCTTATTCTCCTGATAGCCGGATTCCCCATAAAACACTGTATTTCCAATGACCATATCGGCAAAAGCCCGTCTCATCTGCTGATGCTTTTCACTGATAATAAAGATCTGCACCGAGCTTCCGCCCATGAGAACCACTTTGTCCGCCACCATAGAATAGAAAAAGGTCAGCAGAATCCCCAGCAGGATTTCCTCCATGTTCCTTGCAAAAATCACCTGCGTCAGAAGAATCGCAAAGTCGATGAAGTACATGGGAAGTCCCACTGAAATGCCCAGCTTACGATTGAAAATAATCGCTAAAATATCCGTGCCTCCAGTGGATGCGCCGCATTTTATTACAATCCCCATGCCAACGCCTGCCAGTACCCCGCCGTAGATAGTCGCCAGCATTACATTGTCCGTAATTCCGTCTGCAAATCTTGTATGCTCAAAGAGATTGATGAACATCGGATACGCAAAAGTGCTGACAATAATCGAGCCGGCAAACTTTTTCCCCAAACAAATCCAGCCTGCCAGAAACAAAATCCCGTTAAATGCCATTACCGTATACGATACCGGAATCCCATAAAAGTGCTCCATTACTCTGCCTACACCCGTGGAACTTCCAATCATAACACCGCTGGGCAGCACAAATGCCACGATTCCAAATGCTGCGATGGCAAGTCCTGCAAAAACTGCAATATAGTTAATGATGATCCGTTTCATGATATTTCCCTTTCTCTTATAAAGTCGTCCGAAAAGGATTATATCACAACTTTTGGTCTATTAAAACAAATTTAATCCGTATTTTGATTGATTTTTTATTCATCTTTTACAGTTTTGCTTTTCTTATATTCTTTCCCCATAGAAAATCCTCTGCCGCTGACTTGACTGACTCTGCTGACTGTCATAAAGCACGCAGGATCGATACCATGAACAATCCGTTCCACCTTGGGCACTTCTCTGTTTGAGACTACAGTAAAGACCATCTCTGTCTGATGTGCAAGATAACCGCCTCTCGCAGAAAGGAGTGTCGTTCCTCTGTCAAGCTGCACTCCGATTGCCTCATTGATTTCTTTTGACTTTTCGCTGATAATTTTAATCTCTGTCTGGGTCGTGCCTATGAGCATCAGCTTATCAATAACCATCGTATAAATCATGACCAGCACAATACCATAAAGGATTTTTTCTGAACCGGTAAAAAATGCCTGTGCCAGCAAAATACAGGTATCAAACACATACAGACTGACTGACACCGGCACCTTGCAGAACTTCTGCAAAATCAGTGGCGGCACGTCCATACCCCCGGTAGAGGCGCCCGCGCGAATCACCACGCCAACTGCAATACCAATACCAAGACCTGAAAACAGCGTGCACAGAATCACATCGTCTGTAATAAATGCGCCCGGAAACAGTCTGTCAAGCCCTTCCAGAGCCAACGGATATGTAAAGGTGCTGATAATGGTGGTCAGCGCAAAGCGGCTCCCCAGCACAAGGAATCCCGCCGCCAGCATAATCACATTAAACACCAGCACAAAACCTGAAATCGAAATTCCACTCAAATGATTAACCGCCAGGGCTATGCCAGTACTGCCACCTGTCACCAATCCGCCCGGAATCAGAAAAAATTTCACCGCCAGCGCATAAATAACATTACCTGCAATCACGCAAAGGACTCTCGCCGCATGATCCCTTAAACTTAATTCTTTTTTCAACACCATGCCTCCTCAAATCATAACTGAGACCTATCCTAAAGCAAAGCCTCGCCCTTGTCAATAGACCCCCATTAGCATGGTAAAGAGATAATATAATATAAAACTGCTGCAAGCTTACCTCGCAGCAGTTTCTTCATACTGTTTTAAACTTTATTCAAAATACGTCTTTGCCAGGCCGCCTTCACTGGTCTCCCTGTATTTGCTGAACAAATCACAGCCTGTCTCATACATGGTCTTTATCACCACGTCAAAGGATATTTTTCTGGTGTGAGTCAAAAAGTTCGCCAAGCTTACCGCATTAATCGCACGCATAGCCGCAACAGCATTTCTCTCAATACATGGAATCTGCACCAATCCGCTGATAGGATCGCATGTCAGCCCAAGGTGGTGTTCCATAGCGACCTCAGCCGCATATTCGATCTGGTCAATTTCCATACCGAAAAGCTCGCCAAGTCCTGCAGCAGCCATAGAGCAGGCGCTTCCTACCTCTGCCTGACAGCCGCACTCAGCTCCGCTGATAGAGGCATTGGTCTTAATCAGATTTCCGATAAGCCCCGCCGTTGCCAGCGCATCCACAATCTGCTCATCGGAATACTTTCTGTTTTTCTGCATGTAGTAAAGGGTTGCCGGCACCACACCGCAGGAGCCGCAGGTCGGTGCAGTTACCACCATACCACCGTCCGCATTTTCTTCACTGACCGCATAGGCAAAAGCACATACCAGCCTGTTTTCTCTCGTCTGCGGGCTTTCATCAATATGATTCTGGCGATACAGATACCTGGCCTTTCTCTGAACGGAAAGCCCTCCCTGTAAAGTGCCTTCTGCAGAAAGCCCCCGGCGCACAGTTTCTTTCATCTGGTTCCAGATTTCATGCAGATAATCGCGAATTTCTTCGCCTTCCGTTTCATAAACATATTCACAAAGGCGAATATCCCTCTCTCTGCAGTAAGCATGTATTTCCTCAAAGGATTCCAGCTTATATACATCCTGCGGCTTTGCAGGCTTTTGCCCTTTGACAGCAATACGTCCGCCGCCCACGCTGTAAATTTCCATCTGACATTTCACACTGCCCGCAGCGTCCAGCGCTTCAAAAAACATGGTGTTAGGGTGCGGCAACTCTTCGTCCGACTTATCACTGAAAATCATTTCACATTTGTCAGAGCCAAGTACATCCAAAATTGCTACATCGGTCATATGGCCCTTTCCCGTCTTTGAAAGAGAACCATACAAGGTAACTCTATAGCCGGCAGCATCTTTTGTCTCCGCTGCAAAAATTTCCGCTGCCAGGGTCGGTGCAATGGTGTGAGAACTGGACGGTCCTCTGCCGATTCTGTATAGTTCACGAAGTGATTCCATAGTATTTCCTTTCCTTTTTCTAAAACCTAATTCAAATCATTTCCCTAAGCATTATATACGAAAATCCCCTCATTGCACAACCCTCAAATTATCTGCGCAAAATTATCTTCCAATGGCAAATAATACCACACCGCAAACCAGCAGTTCAAACCCGCCCCAGCCTTTTGCTGAAAGTTTTTCCTTCAAGAAAATCCGGGACAGAATGATGGAAATCACCATGCCCATACGGTAAATAGTCATAATGACCGCCGCTTTTCCAAGGAAAAGAGCCTTATACACCAGCACATGACCGGCTCCGGAAGCTGCTGCGCCCAGCAGAATAAACAGCCATGTCTTTGGGGAAATTTCCCCAAACTCTCGGCCCTTTCCTTTCTTCGCCAGCAAAAGCCAGAGCATTACGACCACGATGATGTAACGAAAAGTGGAAGTCACATTGGTGTCGATAGGCTCAGTATCCGACTTTACGATGACATAGGAAATAGATGCGCAAACCGCGGAAAGTCCCGCAAAAAGAATCCATCGCTGCTCACTATTCCAAAGACCTTTGCCTGAGAGCGCTGCAAGTTCCTGTCTGTCCATCATCAGTAAGGTTCCAGTAATAATCAATGCCGTTCCAACCATCATGAATACAGTAATTTTTTCTTTGATAAATACCGCACAAAGAATCATGGAAATGACGATGGTAAGACTTTGAATGGCAAGAAATACACTGACACTGCCGCCTTTGAGTCCCAGAAAATAAAATGCCCATGAGATGGACAAGACAATGCCGGAAGCAAGAACCGAAAGCCATGTATGCATGGTCATATCACTGACCTGTCCGAAGCTGCCAGAAAAAAGCGCTGTTCCTGCAAAAGCTGCAAGAAGCACCGTGTTTGTCACCGCACCGGTCACATAAGCGTCGGCGTCCTTAATTCCGATTTTGGAAAGTATGGTAGACACACCGATAAACAGTGTAGAAATCACCGCAAGTAAAAGCCACATAAAAACAGGCTCCTTTCGTTTTGTTTCCAGTAGTTTAAACGAAAAAAGCCTGTTTTATGTCATTTTAATTACATTCTTTTCAGAAATACTTCATAGCCTCTCTTGGTTTCGTAAACGTCAGCTTTGCTGGTTACTTCCCAAGGTGCGTGCATGTTCAGTACCGCTACACCGCAGTCGATAACGTCCATGCCGTAAAGCGCCAGAATGTACGCAATCGTACCGCCGCCGCCGATATCGACTTTACCCAGTTCTGCCAGCTGATAGTGGATTCCTTCATCGTCCATGATATTTCTGATTTCAGCAATATACTCAGCGTTGGCGTCGTTGGAGCCGGATTTGCCGCGAGAACCTGTGAACTTACTGAATACCATACCGCGGCCTGCAAAAGAAGCGTTCTTCTTTTCGTAAACGTCTGCGAAGAGCGGGTCGTAAGCAGCATTTACATCAGAGGAAAGCATTTTGGAGTTAGCCAGCACTCTGCGCAGCGTAAGCTCGCTATACTGCCCCATTCTATCAAGAAGTTCTGCTACTGCATTTTCAAAGAACTTGGATTCCATACCGGTTGCACCTACGCTGCCGATTTCTTCTTTATCTACCAGAATGCAGCATGCCGTTTTTTCTATATCTTCCACGTCCAGCAGGGCTTTCAGGGAAGTAAACGCGCAAACTCTGTCATCCTGACCGTAGGACATAATCATGCTGCGGTCAAGACCCGTGTCTCTTGCCTTGCCCGCCGGAACTACTTCCAGTTCAGCAGAGAGAAAATCCTCTTCTTCCATATCGTATTTTTCTTTTAACAGCTTCAGGATTGTAGCCTTTACTGCGTCTTTTTCTTCACCTTCAAGGGGTTTGCTGCCGATGAGTACGTCCAGATTTTCGCCCTCGATGACAGAGCCCGCCTTCTTTTCCATCTGTTTTGCGCCAAGGTGCGGCAGCAGATCTGTAATACTAACGACAGGATCATTTTCATCTTCACCGATTACGACATTGACTACCTGTCCGTCTTTCTTAGCAACTACACCGTGAATGGCAAGAGGCATTGCTACCCACTGGTATTTCTTCACACCGCCGTAGTAGTGAGTATCCAGATATGCAAAATCGGAGTCCTCATAAAGCGGATTCTGCTTCACATCCAGTCTCGGAGAGTCTACGTGAGCGCCCAAAATGTTCATGCCGTCTTCGATATTCTTTTTGCCGATGTGAAACAGGGCAATGGTCTTGCCCATGCAAACCGCATAAACCTTATCGCCAGCCTTCAGACTTTCTCCAGCTTTGATTACGTCCGCCAGGTCTTTATAGCCCGCAGCTTTTGCCATTTCGATGGTATTCTTTACACATTCTCTTTCGGTCTTGCCTTTGTCTAAAAAATCCTTATACTCTTCGCAAAGAGTCTCAAGAGCCTTTAAATCATTTTCCTTATAGCTTTTCCAAGCGTTTGGTCTTTCCATTTGACATTACTCCTTTACTTCTTTCTAGTATAGCATTCGGCAAATAACCGGTTCAATCATGCCGAATACTTTTTCAAGTGTGCCAGGCAAAAAACGCAAGGCGTAGCGGGACTACGCGGAGGCTTTTTGCCCAGTGCAAGCGGGAAAGCAGGCAAGTGATTTGGGCTGGTTATTTGCGAAATGCTATACTCATCTTTATCTTAGCCTAAAGACAGAAATAATGCAAGGAAAGATTTGGTAAAAAATCCACGGCAATTAGAACCGTGGATTTACAAGAAAATCAATTTTTATTTCTGCAATATAGTTTCACTGGCATTTTTCAGCTCCGGAATATCGTAAAGCAGCACCTCTTCCTTTTTAATCATATCTAAGAATTCAATATCAGAAGACTCACTTGTTATTATATCGACCGACAGGCTTAATGCATCCTCAACTGCCAGCCGGAAGCCACTTAGCTGAAATAACGAGCGAAGTTTTCCTTTTTCAATTTTCAAGTCTACATCACTGCCAGCCGTTGCGGTACCCTTTGAATAAGATCCAAATAGAGACACACTTTTTACACCGTGTTGTTCCGCTATCGGCGATATAATACGTTTTAATTCCTCAATACTATATGGAAGCATAAAATCACCTCATCTATATTCAGTATACCACGCTGTCTGCAAGAATAAAAGCTTTTCCTTTATTCCTCCCCATTTTTTCCAAACCGATTTACCCCATAAACACCAGCAAGTACCAGCACCGTTGCTATAATCTGGGTTTTCGTAAAAGTTTCACCCAGATAAAATACGCCGCCAAGAACAGATGTTACGGAGGCTATGCTTGCAAAGGCGGCACGCTTTGTCGCACCGATGATAGAGATGGAATAATTTGCGCAGAGAAACGCAATCAGATTGCACCCCAGAGACAGATACAAAATGCACACCAAAAAACCGCTGTTATGTAAAGGCAGGGTCAGAAATTCGACAACCGTTCCGTTCATTGCATGCTCTACAAGGGCGCAGCCGGTAAACACTACCGCACCGCTGACAATCATCGCATAAGTTTTTTCTGCACTGTTAAAGCCTTTGATATTCTGGGAAGTAATAGCATACGCTGACTCACTGCACATAGCAACAAGCAGAAACAGATATCCAAGAAAGCTGCTGGAAGTTGTCAGCTCACCACCCATTCCAATCATCACTGCGCCGGCCACAGTTACTATCATACATGCAATCTGCAGCTTAGTCGGCTTATCCCGCAGAAATACTGCGCTAAACAGCATGGTAATAATAGGAATGCAAGCAAGAAGTACCCCGCTTTCCGCCGCTGTAGTCCGCTGCACACCCAAAGTCTCCATGATGAAGTATAAAACCGGCTGAAAAAAGCTGAGAAGCAGAAGCGGCTTCAAATTTTTTCCTTTCAAATCGATTTTAATAATACCCAGCATAGCGCAGGCAGTCATGGCAACAAATGCCACCATGGTACGCCACGACAGCAGTGTAAATACCGACACGTCGTTGACGCACATTCTTATAAAAATAAAGCTTAGTCCAAAGAGAACCTCGCTGAAAACTGCGATAATGATTCCCTTGCTATAAACGCTCTTTCCCTGATTCATGACAGCTCCTCCTAACACTGGCTTTATTTTATCATGCCCCTGGACCTTTTGATATAATGAATTATAGAAAAATTGGTATAACACATTTTTACGTTGTAATTTTTGTTAAGTCGTGGTATAAAGACTTATCGTGAGAAGTATAATCCTATCTTTGCGGTGCGTTCCTCCATGGCAGATTACCATAATGAAAATGGATTGCTGGATCTTCCTCTGTATGCAGTCAGCCAATTAGAACCCTTTTGCACAGACTCTTCCCCGCATTGACTTTTCTCACTTCCTACAGTAAACTAAAGAAAATAAAAATCCCATCGGAGGTGTTATCATGAAAACAATCGGCATGATTGGAGGTCTTTCCTGGCACTCCTCTCTGCAAATGTACGAATACATCAACAACTATATCGCAGCTGCACTGGGCGAATACAACTGTGCAAAAATGGTTCTTGCCAACGTCAACCTGCAGGACGTTTTTATCACCCGCAAAGATGAACAGGAGCAGGTGCTGCTGGAAGGCGCACGCCAGATTGAAGCCGCAGGCTGTGATTTTTATATTATCTGTTCCAACACCATGCACAAGCATGCTCCATTCCTGCAGTCGCACATAAAAACGCCGCTGCTGCACATCGCAGACGCTACCGCCGATGCAATTCTCGCAAAAGGTATTTCCTGCATCGGTCTCATGGGCACCCGCATTACTATGGAGGAGGATTTCTACCGCGGCAGGCTGGAGGCAAAAGGTCTGGAGGTTGTGACTCCCGGGGAAAAAGACCGCGCTTTTATTGACAAGGTCCTCTTTGAAGAAACTGGCTTCGGCATTGTCAAAGAAGAATCCTCAAAAGAGTTTTACAGGATTGCCGAAAAACTGACTGCTTCCGGTGCAGAAGGCGTTATCCTCGGCTGTACTGAAATCGGCATGCTCATGCAGCAGGAACACACCGAAATACCGCTCTTTGATACCACCATCATTCACGGCAAAACCGCCGCAAAGATGGCGATAGAAGCATAACGCTTTATAAAAACAAACAGCAGCGATACGAAAGTGTATCACTGCTGTTTTTTACCTATCTAAAAATCTCCATTTTCTCAATTCTATCAAAGGCTTCTTTTAATTTTTCCAGACTTACCGTACACGCAATTCTTATGTACCCTTCTCCACAGGTTCCAAAAGCATTGCCCGGCAGTACTAGCACATGTGCCTCCCGAAGCATTAAGTCTGCAACCTCTTCGGAGTTTTTTCCTGTTTCCTTTATACTTGGAAACAGATAGAAAGTTCCCTTTGGTGGATATAACACATGCATACCGGAGATTTTATTAATGCGTTCCGCCGCATAGTATACCCGCGTTCGATATCCCTCAATCAGTGTCGGCTGCAGCTCATGTCTATGCTCTAGAGCATAGATTGCTCCCCTTTGCGAAATAGACGGCGTCGTAAAACAGATATTCTCATTTACATCTTTAAAGACATCTATCAAATACTCCGGCGCTATGATTTGCCCTACTCTCCAACCAGTCATGTTAAATCCCTTAGAAAAACTGTTTAAAGTAATTGTTCTCTCCCACATACCTGGCAAACTCGCAAATGGAATAAAAGGATTCTCGTAACTGTAATCTGTATAAATATCATCTGCGATCACAATCAAATCATACTTTTCTGCAAGAGCAGCAATTTTTTTCATAGTGTCAAAATGCAGACAACTTCCTGTAGGGTTGTTTGGTGTATTAATGACAAGGGCTTTTGTTCTCTCGGTAATTAAACTCTCCAGCCTATCTGCATTGATTTGAAATTCATCTTCCTCATAGGTCGGAAGTTCCACGGGAACCCCTCTGGATAGTTTTACCTGTTGTGGGTACGGTGTAAAGTACGGTGTCTACAAAATAACTTCATCCCCATCGTCCAAAATGCTTTCCAACACTACGTGCATGCCGACCGTGGCTGATGAACATACGAACACCTGCTCAGCGCTGATATTCATGTCGTATTCTTCTTTATAAAATTTGCAAATTGCACCTATAAGTTCAGGATCACCCTGAAACGCCGTATATTTAGTATGACCTTGATATGCCGCTGCTAATGCTGCATCTATGATAGGTTTTGGAGTATTGATATCTGGATCTCCCAAACTGAGATTAATTACATCATCATAGGATTTTGCAATCACATCAGACTGTCCCATGGCATTTTTATGAGATTTCCAGTACCGTTTTGAAATATACTTATGCTTCATTTTCTTCTCTACTTTCGTATTTTCTTCCAACACCGGTTAAGATACTTCCCAGGAATAAAACAACCAAAAGCATCGGGTGAAGCACCCACTTGAGAATACTCACATAACCATAATCATCTGGAATACCCTCAATTTCAGGTCCAATACTCAATGACAACAGGTACGGTGTGCAAATTGGAACAAATCCACATGTTGCGCAAGCTGTTGCATCAAGAATATTTGCAGAACGTGTTCCTGCAATATGATATTGCTTTGAAATTCTATTAGCAATAGGGCCTGCAAATAAAATTCCTGTGGAACTGCCTGCTGTCACAATTGTTCCAAGGGCTGAAGAAATCATAATAATCAGTTCTACCGAACGTGTACTCTTACAGTACTTGATTAGGACGTTCCCGAGACGTTCCAGGGCACCGCTTTCTTTAATCGTCTGCATCACGATGAACAAGAAGAAACAAAATACAATAATATCCAGCATACCGTTCATACCGTTTACCAAAGGTCCTTCTGCGCTAAACATTTCTGCAGAATCAACAAGTCCAAAAGCAAGACACAAAATCAGTGCTCCCAAATCGCAGACAATCAGGGTTCCACCCAAATCCCAGCCAATTCTCATCATAACAATCATAAGTACCGGGATTACTAGAAGTACCAATGCTACCGGATTTGCCTCCAAGGAATCCAACGCCACCGGTGCATCGCTTGTTGTCATTTTCCCGAAAATAACAAACAGTATTGCAGAAATACCTCCCGCAATTAAAGAATATGGTAATCTTGATTTTACAACCTCTCCTACCTGTGATTCCTGCGTCAAAGAGGAGGCAATAGTTGTATCTGAAATTGGTGCTAAATTATCTCCAAAGATAGCTCCACTGATTACCGCTCCAGTTAAAAGTGACGCGTCACATCCTAGCTGAATTCCAATTGGCAGCATAATCGGAAGTACCGCAACAATTGAACCTGATGAAGTTCCGCAGGAAGTTGAAATCAGAGCACACACGATAAATGCCACTACGGGAATAAAACCTGCGTCCAAATTCATTTCACCAGACAGCCATACCAGCGCGTCCACAAGTCCGCTAGCTCTCAAAAGCTTTGATAAAATACTCGCAAGAATAAATGCAATAATCAAAATTGAAAGCATAGAGTCCTGCAAGCCGCGAACTGCAACATCGCCGAACTGTTTTTTCTGTTTTACCAACAGAAAACAAATCACAACCGCCGCAAGCATAAGCAGATTATATACCCAAAAATCCGTATAATCGAATAACACCGCTACCGTCATTCCAATAACCAGCAATATCATAGAAATCCATGGACCAAAACTTCCACCATAAAAATCAAGTTTTTTATTTGCTTCCATCTTCATTCTCCTTATCTTCTCTGTGCAATAATCGCACGGGTTATATCCAAAAATTCATCAATTTCTTCCATCGTGTTACAGTGCAATGGTGACACACGAATAATCCCAGAAAGTCCGAAAGACTCCACCATTCGTTTCGAGTATTCGCTGGACGCAACTCTCTCATAAACGATAACACCTCTTTCCTCATAGGCTCTCGTCGTCTCATAAAAGTCATAATCCGAAAGTTTCATTGCCAAAATCAAGTCTCGATTTGCAAGGTTTGAATAGTCAAAGAAAGTGTCCACGCCATCCATCGCAAGCAGACCAGAGTTTCCATCTTTTCCATAAAGGAGCCTTTCAAGCAGCGCCTCTTCCTGCATGTGAATTCGCTTCATACCTTCTTCAATTAGAGATCTTCTATCACCATTTTCTGTAAAATGTGTTCCTATCCATGCAATATAATCTACCATTTCACTCATCACTGCATAATGCGCCGGCACAATACTTCCCATTTCCCACTGAGAATCACCGTCTGCAAAGATATGCTTATGAGGTAGGTTTTTCACACGGTCAGATACATAGCCAAAGGCAATGCCTCTGTTTCCAAAGAATTTGTAAGGAGCGATATTTAAACCATCAATTCTGATTTTTTCCACATCCAAGAGTCCGTGGGGCGCATGCTGTACTGCATCGGTTACGATAAAGATATCCGGATTAATTTTTCTTGATTCCTCCACAATTCTTTCTAAATCTGTCATTGCACCAGTCATGTTGGATGCAGAAGTCACATTCACCATTAGTGTATTTTCATCTACTAAAGAAAGTACCTCTTCCGCCGCGACACCTCCGGTTTTAGAATCGGACCCTGCAACCCTTACTTCTTTTCCAAATTTTTCTCCGTAAAATTTGCAAGAATCAAAAACTGATGGATGTTCAAGTACGCTGGTTACAATATTCGTTCCTTTTCCATATTCTACAATTGGACCCACAATATCAAACATCAGCATAGTCGCAGTCAGGCTGGTCAGAATTTCTCCATGCTTCGCATTGATTAGCGCACGAAAATCCTCTCTTCCTTTCACTTCATACTGATGAAGTACTTTGGAAGCCTTATGGTCTCTTGCAAAACAATCCGGGTAACAATTCAGTTCATCCGAAACTTTCACCGCAGATTTCAGTCTAAGAGAGCCTCCTGCGTTCTCAAAAAACAACCGTCTGCTTCCATCGGCATCGGTATCAATCCTGCAAAATCTATCTCTCACCTCAGCCAGTAAAGCTTCATCAAAGCTCAATCCTTCTCTTGGATTTTTACTCATTTTCCTCATCTCCTACGATTAATACAATCCGTGACGTGATATATACGTTTCCAGCTCTTTCATTTTAGTTCGCTGTTCCTCTCCAATAGAGCGATATACCGTTGCCACTAACATCTCTGCAAGCGCCACTGGCGCAACATAAGAATTGTTAATTGTCATACCATCTACACTGGACAATAAAGCAACATCTGCATTTTTACAAACAGGTGCTGTAATTTTATCTGTCAGCACAATTACCTTGGCACCCTTCTTTAAAGCGATTTCAAGCACTGTCATTGCCATCTCCGCATATCTTGGAAAACTACTTAAAATGAGACAATCATCCTCTGTAATATCCACTATGGTCTCAAGGGCACTGGACTCAGCCTCATCAATAATTCGCACATCAGAAAAAACATCACTCAGTGCACGTAAGATATGCACTACTGATACAGACCCACGAAAGCCTGTGATGAATCTACGATTGGCTGAAAGAATCAAATCACTTGCACGTTCAAATGACTGTATACCATTTCTCTCAAAAATACTTTCCAAATTTTCCTGCATGTTATGCAACATTTGTTCATATAAGTTTTCCGATAAAATGATAGAACGCTTTTTGTCAAACCGTTTGTATGGGGGCATACTGTTCACGCCTCCATTATGCTTGATGTCCTCCTTCATAAAATCAACAATAAAACTCTGCATATCACTGTACCCGGTGAATCCCAGTTTTTTCGCCGTTCTTATGACAGATGCATCACTGGTTCCAATTAATCTTCCTAGTTCTAGCGCCGAGGTCAGACAAACATTATAATAATGCTCGGAAATATACTCGGCAATTTTACTTTCCGTTGCGGTCAGCTTTGCTTTTTTAATTCTGGAATCAATTCCCTTATTCATAGAAGCTCCTGTAGTGTATACAACAAAATATCGATAAATTGTTTTCATCGTCAGTATAAATTCTGTCGTGTTTGTTGTAAATATAAAAATTCAAAATTTTTAAACTCTATATTTTTATAGTATTTTCCCCATTTAATCTCAAAAACACGCATCCTTTGCTCTTATATTATTTCACTTATTCGGATATTCAATCGTTTTGTAGCGGTTGTAGTGCAACAAAAAACAGCCACTCCACGGTGACTGTTTTTCTAACTTTAATTCTTTTAATTACAATATATCAATATGCTCTCCTGCCAGTGCCTTGTTCATACTGCGCACAGCGCAGAATTTTCCGCACATGGAGCAGGTATCCTCATGCTCTGGTTTTCGTTCTTCACGGATTGCCTTCGCTGTTTCCGGGTCAATGGCACATGCCCACTGTGCCTCCCAATCCAGTTCTCGTCTTGCATCCGCCATGCGGTCGTCCATTTCACGAGCGCCGCGAACGCCCTTTGCGATATCCCCTGCGTGGGCTGCGATTTTGGAAGCGATAATCCCCTGTTTTACGTCTTCCACGTTTGGCAGAGCTAAGTGCTCTGCTGGAGTTACATAGCAGAGAAAAGCTGCGCCGGAAGCTGCTGCGATAGCCCCGCCGATAGCAGAGGTAATATGATCGTAACCCGGGGCAATATCTGTAACAATCGGACCCAGCACATAAAATGGTGCGCCGCTGCAGATGGTCTGTTGCAGCTTCATATTCGCCGCAATCTGATCCATCGGCATATGTCCAGGTCCTTCTACCATTACCTGCACATCTTTTTCCCAGGCACGCTTTGTCAGTTCACCCAGACGCACCAGCTCTTCAATCTGGCAGACATCGGATCCATCGGCAAGACAGCCTGGACGGCAGGCATCTCCCAGAGAAATAGTTACGTCGTACTCTCTACAGATATCCAAAATTTCATCAAAGTACTCGTAAAACGGGTTTTCCTCACCGGTCATAGTCATCCATGCAAAGACCAGAGAGCCGCCGCGGGAAACAATATTCATCTTCCGCTTATGCTTTTTGATCTGATCGATGGTCTTTCGGGTAATGCCGCAGTGCAGCGTTACAAAATCCACGCCGTCTTCTGCGTGCAGTCTCACTACATCGATAAAATCTTTCGCAGTCAGCGTATCCAGATCCCGCTGGTAATGAATCACGCTGTCATAGATCGGCACCGTTCCAATCATGGCAGGGCATTCCGCTGTCAGTTTGCGGCGAAAAGGAATTGTATCTCCGTGAGAAGATAAATCCATGATGGCATGGGCGCCCATATGAACCGCCGCCATGACCTTTTCCAACTCTACGTTCATATCCTTGCAGTCTCTGGAGACACCCAGGTTTACGTTTATTTTCGTCTGCAGCATAGAACCGACTCCCTCCGGATCGATACATTTGTGATTTTTATTGGCGCAAATCGCCACTTTGCCAGACGCCACAAGAGGCATCAGTTCCTCGTTCGTCATGCGCTCTTTCTTTGCTACAATTTCAAGTTCAGGCGTCACGATACCTTTGCGTGCAGCTTCCATCTGTGTTGCATATGCTCTCATTTTCGTTTTTCCTCCTTACGTATCTTCGGACATCTGCAGCCGCCGCAAAAAAACAAACTGCCAATGTCCCCGCAGGTCCATTGGCAGTAAATCGTCCATATTTCCCTACGTTGGCATTATCCAAATCAGGTTGCAGGTCGAAGCAGTATCAGCTCCCTCTCAGCCCATTACTATGAGCTCCCTTTTTTATATTTATATATTTATCTTAGCACTGTATCTTACAAATTGCAAGAAATTCTTTACAATCTGATGCGGTGGCACGCGACTGCGGTATGCGTTACGCAGCTCGCCATCCGCAAGACGCATTTATCAGCCGCACTTAGAAAATCCACAGTTTCTGCAGATCACACAGCCGCCTTCATGTTCCACTACACTTCCGCATTCCGGGCAAGCATGAATCTCACTGGCAGATGCTGGTACTTTCTGGCTCTGCTGTGCAGGTACTGCTGCAGCAGTTGGTGCTGCCGACGCTGCGGTTTCACCTGACTGTTCCTCAATAATCTTAGAAACTTTCATAATCACCCTTGCGATAGCGTCTGGACAGGATGTGCAGCCCATACCCTGCTGTCTGATGGTAGACGGACATCTGATTCCCTTCAGCTGATCATAAACTTCCTGAATAGAGATACCGCTGCGCAGCGCTACCGATACCAATCTCGCTGTAGCTTCGCTCTGGCTTGGGCAGCCGCCGGCTTTTCCCGTACTGGTAAACACTTCGCAAATGCCGTTTTCGTCGTAGTTGGTCGTCACATAAAGGCTTCCGCAGCCGATTTTCATCTTTTCTGTAAAGCCGCGGGTTACGTCAGGACGCGGACGCGGTTCGATATGACCGTAGCGTTCCTCCTGGCAGGTCGGGCAAGCTGCCGCAGTCTGCGCAGATGCACCTTCTCTGTTTACCTTGCCGATATTAAGTACCTGCTCTTCTCTGCTGCCGTCACGATAAATAGTCACACCCTTGCAGCCTTCTTTGTATGCCAGAAGATATGCCTCTCGCACTTCGTTTCTGGTGGCTTCCTTAGGGAAGTTTACAGTCTTTGAAACGGCGTTGTCCGTATGGCGCTGGAAAGCTGCCTGCATTTTAATGTGGTCAATCGGCTTGATATCGTGTGAGCAAACGAAAACATCGCGCACTTCCTGCGGGATTTCCTCACAGTGAGCGATAGTTCCCTCTGATGCAATTCTGCGAAGCAGTCTATCACTATAAAGCCCCAGTTCTTTCAATTTCTCTGTTAGAACCGGATTCACCTCAATCATCTCTGTGCCATCCATAATATTGCGGATAAATGCGTAGGCGAAGACTGGTTCTACACCGGAAGAACATCCGCCGATGATAGAAAGCGTACCGGTCGGAGCAATGGTAGTCACCGTCGCATTTCTCATAGCCGCCCCATCCTTTAAAGTGCTGACCGAGAATAACGGGAAAGTTCCGCGCTTTGCTGCCAGCTTACTGCTTGCCGCATGACCTGCTGTATTGATATACCCCATGACTCTTTCAGCAAGCTCCACAGCTTCATCAGAATTATATGGAATACCCAGCATTAAAAGAGCATCTGCCCATCCCATTACGCCCAGTCCGATTTTACGGGACGCACGGGTCGTTTCTGCAATCTTATCCAGAGGATAATTATTGGCGTCAATGACGTTGTCCAGAAAATGCACTGCCTGCTCTACAGTTTCTCCCAAAAGACGGAAGTCAAATTCATAGCCCGTCAGCGTTTTTCTCAGCATCTTCACCAGGTTAATGGAGCCCAAGTTGCAGCTTTCATATGGCAGCAGCGGCTGTTCTCCGCACGGATTGGTACTTTCAATTTCACCCTGCGTCGGGGTCACATTATCGCGGTTAAGCCTGTCCAGGAAAATAATGCCCGGCTCTCCGTTTTTCCACGCATGGTCAACGACAAGGTCGAAGACCTTTTCTGCGCTGAGATGTCCTACCGCTTGCTTTGTCTTCGGGTCGATGAGATCATAATCACTCTGGCTCTCTACCGCTTCCATAAAAGCTTCCGTAATACCAACACTAATGTTAAAATTTGTAATCTCTTTATTGTCTGCTTTGCAGTTGATAAAGTCCAAAATATCCGGGTGATCAATTCTAAGTACACCCATGTTAGCACCTCGTCTAGTGCCACCCTGTTTCACAGCCTCCGTTGCCGCATTGAATACCTTCATAAAGCTGATAGGTCCGCTGGCAACGCCGCCCGTAGATCTAACGGCTGATCCACTCTGACGAAGTCTTGAAAAAGAAAATCCCGTACCCCCACCAGACTTATGAATCAATGCCGCATTCTTTACAGAATCAAAGATTCCTTCCATACTGTCTTCCACCGGCAAAACAAAGCAGGCTGAAAGCTGCCCCAAAACTCTACCCGCATTCATCAGAGTCGGGGAGTTTGGTAAAAAGCGCAAATCCGTCATCAGTTCGAAGAACTGATCGCTGAGCGCCTTCGTATCTGTCGTGTTATCGTATTTTGCATCTGCTGCAGCGATGGTATCTGAAACTCTGCGAAACATACCTTCTACTGTTTCCGTCAGGTTACCTTCTCCATCTTTGCCCAGATATCGTTTTTCCAGTACTGTTAAAGCATTCTTGCTGATTTCTGAAATTGCCATATTTCCCTCCGCTATACACTTTATATATTGTCACAGAGATAATTATATCACTATATGTAGTGTATAGCAACAAGTTCTTCCAACAAATTCACGATAGCTTTATAAGAAGACTGCGCACGCCGCAATTTATCCTATTTCTTAAAAGACTAGCAGCGGAACGAAAGAAATTCTAAAATAGGTCAATTTCCCCTATTTTTTGTAGGTCAATTTGCCATAATAGTTCTAGAAAGGAGGCGTGACAGTGAATAGACTCAAAGAACTTCGAAAGAAAAAAGGTCTTACTCAGGTCAAAGTGCAAATCGAAACCGGTATAGACCAGGCTGACTATTCAAAGATGGAGCATGGCAAACGCTATCCTACAACGGAGCAGGCAAAGGAACTGTCCTTTCTCTTTGAAACCAGTCTCGACTATATCTATGGCATCACTGACGATCCCACGCCTTATCCCAGATCAAAGAACGCCGTACCGAAAAAGAAGCGAAAGGATTCAGAGCCTAAAATATAAAACCTCCAGAAGCTGCACCATACAGGGTGTCATCTGGAGGTTTTTGTTTTGTTTCAGGAATTATTTTACTGTCACTTTGCACGTTTTGGAAAGTCCGTTACTTGTTTTTACGGTTATGGTTGCTGTACCTTTCTTTTTCTTTGCAGTGACCACTCCTTTGCTGTTTACGACAGCAATAGTCCTGTCTGAAGAAGTATAGGTCAACTTTCTGCCGTTGACGCCACTCTTAGAAAGAGTCGCTTTCAAGGTAAAGGCTTTCCCCTTTGCGAGACTCTTCTTCGAATAGTTCAGTTTTAGACTGCTAACCGCATTAACAGTGCAGGTTGCTTTCACCAGTACATCATTTCCTGCTGCGTCCACCGCATATACCGAATAAATGCCCGGAATGGTTAGGGTTTTGCTGACCGTCCCATCTGCACTCAAAGAAAGCTTGGTGCCTGCCCCGCTTCGGAAGTAGGAAAGAGACTGACTGCCCCTAGCATATCGCACAGTTGGCAAAAGACCACTGTCATCGCTTGCTGCGATTTTCAGTTTCTGTTTATAGGAACCGCTGATTTTAGATACCGATGCTTTTAGCTGCGGTGCCTTGACATCAATCTGATAATCATCTTCACTGTAATCTGTCAGCGACTTATATAAATCCAAAAATCTTCCCGACACCACTCTTCCGTTTAGAGAACTCTTTCTCTGGGCGCCGGAAAGAAGCAAATGGCGGATACCTGCTGCGCTGATATCTTTATAGTAGGAATGCAGCGCCGCTGCCGCCCCCGTTACAAAAGGAGCCGCCATGGAGGTTCCTGACATATCATCATATTTATTGTTAGGAATTGTACTGTGAATCACGGTTCCCGGCGCCGCAATATCTACAGATTTACTGCTGTAATTGGATTTACTGTTCAGTCTGCCATTGCTCTGTGCATTGCCGACACAGATTACATTGCTCAAGTCATAGCAGCCCGGATAAATCGGCTTATTGTCCAGATTCAGTCCATCATTTCCTGCTGCGCAGACAAACAGCATATCTGATGCCGCAATGGTCCTATACAAAGTCTCATCGTCGACATAGGAACCCATGCTCAAGTTGCAGATATCTGCACCGTTTCTCTCTGCATAGCGAATAGCTCTAACCACATCGTAGCTGTCTCCAAGTCCCTTCGGACCTTCCAGTACCTTTAAATCCATGATGGAAACTTTGCCTGTAGCAGAGGCAATTCCGGCAATCCCATTCCCATTATTAGTAGCTGCGCCGATAATGCCTGCACAGTGAGTTCCATGCGCATAGTAGTTGTTGATTGCGCCATCGCTGAGAGGTCTGTTTTTGGCAAAATCATATCCATGAACATCATCCCGATAGCCGTTTCCGTCATCGTCCCTATCATTTCCTGGGGTTTCTCCAGAATTTACCCAGATATTTGCAGCTAAATCGCTATGCGTATAGTCCATACCGGTGTCGATAACTGCCACTACAGTTTCGCTCATTTCATTCAGATGTTCCATGATAAAATCATAGCTTTCTTCAAAACCGATATCCACGCCGGTTTCTTCATTATGCAAGCCCCACTGCAAGCCATAAAAAGGATCATTAACCCTTGTCGCTTCATATACAAAATTCGGCTGTACAGAAAAGTTCTCTGCCTGCGCCTCCAAATCCTCTCTAATCTGATCTTCTGTAATACCGTTTTTGACCTTAATCAGTGCCAAATCGGTTCCATCAAAGCTGATGTCCTCTACATAAGACGGCAGCTTCAGCTCTGACAAATCTGAAGTAGCTGTTAAGATATATTCCTGCTTTCTGACCTCTGCAGAGGTATCTCCTGCTGTATCCGTACCAAAAGAAATCACCGGCACCATAGTTACACCCAGTGCCATGGCTAAAAATAAAACTATGCCTTTTTTCTTTAACCTTTTCATTCTGTTGCCTCCGATTTTTCGCTTCTTTTCTCCTCCATCCGCTCCTCTTTTGCAATATTGACTGCCTTGATGTGCGGCATTTTATGATTCGGATCGGTGAGGAATACGTACAAATATATAGTCGCAATCCCTACCAAAACAAAAGCGTCTTTATAAAGCTCTCTGCTAATCAGCACAGCCGCCATTCCCATGGTTGCACTAACGCCGTAAAGCATCAACACAGCTCTTCGCTGTCCGTATCCCGATGCCATCAGCCTGTGATGCAGATGACCTTTGTCCGCTTCCATAATCGGTCTTTTATTGACAAGCCTACGTAAAATAGCAAAAAACGTATCAAAGATTGGAATTCCCAGCACCACGACCGGCACTACAACTGCAATGATGGTCGACCGTTTCAGCGGTCCTACCACCGACAGCGCAGCAATCATAAACCCGAGAAACAGCGAGCCTCCGTCTCCCATAAAAATCTTTGCCGGAAAAAAGTTAAAGGGCAAAAATCCCAAACATCCGCCGGCAAGAGTCAGCATAGCAAGGCAAACAATCATCATACCATACTGATCTCCATGAATATAGGCAACATAGGCAATGCAAAGGGCAGAAATCGCTGCGTTTCCAGCCGCAAGTCCGTCCAGTCCGTCAATGAGATTGATGGTATTGGTAATCCCTACAATCCAAAGCACCGTTACGATAAAGCAGACCACTTCCCCGAAAAGGAGCTTTCCTTCTCCAAAATAGTTTGCAATGAACTTAATCCGAAGCCCCATATAATACATCAAAATCGCAACCAAAAGCTGCCCGCCGAACTTCAGTTTCGCGTTCAGATTCTTTAAATCGTCAACCACGCCCAGAATATAGATCATAGTGCCGCCGATCAAAACCGGTATCATCTTTTCATTATCGCCTGCATAAATTGCAAGAGAACCGATAGTTCCCACGAAGATTGCCAATCCACCAAAGCGAGGCATTGCCTTGGTATGCATCCTTCGTCCGTCTTTCGGCACGTCAATCGCACCGATTTTAGGAGCAATCTTAATCGCAACCGGCGTAAACAAAAGTGCCAGCGCAAAAGCTGTTACAAAAGCCGCCAGTAGCGTCAGTCTCGTAATTTCCATAAATTTGTTATCCTTCGTACTTGTATTCTATTAGTCCAGCATGACGATCTTAAGACCCGCTTCATCTAAAATCTCTACAGAAAGCTCATCTGGATAACCCTCTTTTACCACAATGCGTTTAATTCCTGCGTTGATGATCATCTTTGCACAAATTACGCAAGGTTGATTGGTAACATAGATGGTCGCATCTTCGATGCTCTGTCCCAGCGTTGCCGCCTGGATAATCGCATTCTGTTCCGCATGAAGCGCTCTGCAAAGCTCATGGCGCTGTCCCGATGGAACTCCCATCTTCTGACGCAGGCAGCCACCCTTTTCGTCGCAGTGGGCAATGCCTCTGGGCGCGCCGTTATATCCTGTGGCCACAATATGCTTGTCCTTTACAATAACTGCTCCAACCTGTCTGCGCAGGCAGGTAGAGCGCTTTGCTGTCAGCTCTGCCATCTGCATAAAATATTCATCCCATGTAGGTCTGTTATCTTTTGCTAAAATCTTCGTATCAGCCATGATCGTCGTTCCTTTCTTTCATTGGTTTTTCATCGTAATATATTTCCACCAGGTACAAGCCCTGGGGTGGCGCTGTGTGCCCCGCTCTCTGTCTGTCTGCCGACTGCAGAATTGCCGGAATGTCCTCTGCAGACTTCTTGCCTTGTCCAACTTCTACTAAAGTGCCCACAATAATCCGCACCATATTGTAGAGAAAGCCATCGCCGGTCACCTCTATGTGCATCTCTCCTGCCACAGGTTCTTTGATCTGAAGGTCATATATCGTGCGCACGGTAGTCTCACGCACGGTTCCCCCCGCAGCCTGGAAACAAGCAAAGTCATGAGTTCCCTCGATAAAAGCTGCTGCCTTACGCATAGGCTCTGCTGCCAAAGCGGCTTTCAGGTGGTAACAGTAATTTCGCGAAAACGCGCTGGCTGCGCTGCCATGTCTTAAGATATACCGATAAGTCTTCCCCTTGGAGTCAAACCGTGCATGAAAGTCTGCCGGCATTTCTTCTGCCCTGATAATCCGCACATCACCGCAGGCGTATCCGCTCCCCAGACTCCCTGCCAAATAGTTATTGACTGCCAAAGGGATTCTGTCAGTAGGAATCCCAAACTCACCCCGGAAAGACGCCCGCTGGGAAAGCGCATGTACACCGGCATCGGTACGACTTGTACCGTTTATCTGTACTGGCTTTCCGCATACATGGCTCAGCGCCTTCTCCAGTTCGCCCTGCACCGTCCGCACGCCGGGCTGTCTCTGCCAGCCGGAGAAACCTGTTCCGTCATATTCAATCGTCAAAAGAATATTTCTTTCCATGTTTGATTCTAATGCCTTACTTTCTCGGAAGCTCAATCTGCTTGTTGTCCTTAGACTCTCTGTACAGGGTGAATTTTCTTCCAATGGCCTGAACAAACTCTGCTCCCAGTTTCTCGGCAATTTCATTGGCGGTTTCCTTCGGGCTCAAAGTGCAGCCCTCCTGAATCTTCACTTTTACCAACTCTCTGCAGTAAAGTCCGGTGTCAATTTCCTTGACGATATTCTCCGTCAGTCCCTGTTTTCCAATATATACCGTAGGGTCTGTGGTCTGTGCAAGTCCTCTCAAAAAACTCCTCTGCTTGCTTGTAATCATAAATCTATCCTCATTTCATCTTAATTCTGCATTCAATCCGTTATAGTATACCATAAAACTTGTCACTTTGTGCGAAGAAAACGTAAAGTTTAGAAAAAAAAGAGGACGCTGTCTGGCGTCCTCCTTTCATTATACGGTTATTATTTCTTTGTCCAAAGTCTGTTTGCGTATTTGCACTGTTTCAGCGCTGTCTTTGCAACCAGCTTTCCGTCTTTATCATAGACCCTGATCTGAACCTTGTAATAATACATCTGACCTTTCTTACCAATTGTATTGGTGTAAGTATTACCTGTCTTTGTCAGCATGCTCTTGTAACCCGCTGCCTTCTTTGTGGAACGGAAGTACATGTATTTTACAGTATATCCCATTTCCTTCAGCTCTTTAATCGCCTCGGTTGTGGTCTTGTCTGCCTTGACAGTAACCTTCACGTTTTTCTTGCTGGTCTTAGCAGAACGCGCAGTCAGCTTCATCTTGGAAATCAATCCTGTTACTGCTTCAGGACCTGGGTCAAGCGGTGTGTCTGGATCTTCAATATCGGTATCATCTCCGTTACCTCCGCCTATAATACCGCCTGCTGACGGATCCTTCTGATAATCAGCAGTGTAATACCAGAGAATTTCATCACCATCATGGACTTCCCAACTGGTCAGTCCCCTGTCAGGCAAAATGCCATTGACCTTATAGAGCCAGCCGGAATTTGCGCCCATGGTCATTTCTCCCAAGGTCACGCCGTCTTTAGTCATAGACTTTACATAGCCCTTTTCAGCGCCTACCTGCGTAATTCCGCTGCCGTCCAGCGCTTTTACAAAGGCATGGTAAACGGTGCTGCCTTCTTTTACGGTGACGGTTTTCTTTTCCATCCATATGCCGTTATGACTCTCAACGCTTACAGACACGGTGATATCCTTGTGACTGTCATCCGGTGCCGGCGGTACCTCTACAGTACCCTGACCGGTTGCATGACCTGGACTAACAGCTGCATTCCCAAAGTCATAGAAGTTGTACGCATTCTGTCCGTCATACTTTTCCAGTGCAATCAGTGCACGGAAACCCTGTTCCGTCGCCAGAGCATTATCACTTCCTCCGTAGGTAAACTTCAGTGTTTCCTCGTTGACATAGCTCAGCATGCCATCCACGACGCTGGCACCAGAGGCTGCTTTCCATGCAAATGGATTTTCACCTGCTGCCAGAAGTCCGATGATCACCATAGCGTCTGCATTGGCATTGCCAAAGGAACCGTTATCCTGCTGCGCCGTTTTCAGCGCCGCAAGAATCTGTTCTACGACCGCCTTCGCCTCTGCGTCTGTATCACAGTAAGGTGCCAGAGCCGCCAAAGCTGCTGCTGCCGTGTCTGCATCGTGGTAGGTCTCGCCATTCCACTGATAGCTGAACAGTCCGTCCTGCATGTTGTCCTTCAAAATCTGTACCAGAGCGTCCCTCTGGTCATCGGTCAACTTTACATTGCCCTGATATTCACTAAGCAGAATCCAAGGCGCACCGTAATAGCCACCCTGCAGAAGATCCATAGCAGTCAGCTTCTTGCTGTTGTCAATCGGAGTCAGACTGTTGACTTCGTAAAGTTTGCTGCTGTCAATACCCATAGCGCGCAGCACGATTTCCAGTCTTGCTCGATCAGAAGCAGTTGCCTCATCGCCGGCAGCCTCTGCAATCAGCAGGTTCAGTGCATTCTGCAGCGTTTCTTCATCGGTCTTTGCCGTCTTTCCTTCTAAAGTCTCATAAACCGCCATATCCATTACGGTCCATCCATCACTGGTCTTTTCATAAGAGGCAGCGATTGCATCCATCAGTGCAGCTCTCTTTTCACCGCTGACAGGAAGCACTACTGTCATCTTCTTAGTATAGGTGCCGTTTACCTCGTCAGTCAGCTTCAGTTCCACCGGAATGATAATCGGTTTTTCCGTATCATTGTTCATCCTCAAAGTCAGGCTCTCACCTCCGGCAAGATACTTATCATAAGCACTATCTACAGTGTAGACCGCTGTAATCCCCTCTTCCGGTGTTTCTCCCTCTTTCAAAAGGGTCAGTACAGTTTCTGCTTCTACAGACTCAGAAACCGATAAATTATCATATTTCTTCGCTTCATCCTCTAAATTCTTTATTGAAAGATTTACGCCGAACATTTCGTACAGCTTTTCACTGACGTCTTTCATAGTTGAAAGCGTCATATCGCTTAGTTTTTCCTTCTCTGCCTCGCCGGTAAACTTGCTCTGATTTCCGCAGATATTCAGCACACCATCTGCGCTTACGCAGTTTCCGTAAGCATCCTTTATGGTTACCTGATTTGCCATACCAGAAAGCTGACCACCTAGTTCGCCTGCAAAGCCTGCATTATAACCCTGTCCCGACGTTCCATTTACAATAACCTTTCCTGCACCGATGACAAAGTCTGCTTTGCTGATTGCGCCGGCAAAGCTTCCTGTGTATTCTGTACCAGTAACAGTACCAATACTGTAGCAGTTCTTTACGGTTCCGTCACTGAATCCTGCAAAGCCGCCGGTGTGGTTTTCACCTGTTACATCGCCATCTGCATGGCAATTGTAGATATCGCCGGTGTTATCTCCTACAAAACCGCCAGTATATACGCCTTTTTCTGCCGTAACTGTACCGACAGCCGCACTTTCTGTAATGATACCGCCGTTTTCGCCGACCAGACCGCCGACCTTGTAAAGACCTGTCACAGCAACATCAGCACTGCACTTGTCGATAGCACTTGCAATAGTAAAGAGCGTATCTTTGTCATACTCGCTGCAGTTCTGCCCTACAAGACCACCTGCGCCGCCCGGATTCTTTCCAGCTGCGCTGACTTTTCCGCTGACCGTGCAGTTTCCAATCAGATTTGCCTTATTGTTCGCAACATCTTCTTTATCAAGCTGCGCACCTGCAATACCTACAAGACCGCCGACCTGATTCTCTCCAGTTACATCCACATTCACAAGGTGCAGATTCTTAATCGTCGCACCATAGATCACATTGAAGAAACCTGTTCCGTTTCCGCTGCCTACTATTTTCACATTGGAAACAGTATAATTTTGCCCGTCAAAGACGCCGGTAAACGGAGTGTTTCCACTTCCAATGCCGGAGAAGTCTGCACCTGCAAAATCCAAATCACAGGTCAAACGATAATTCTTTGACAGCGTATCTGCGTCACTGCTTGCCGCCAGAGCCTGCAGTTCTTCAACAGATGAAATATCAATCCATTCAATCGCTTCGCCCTTTGTCAAAGCATCCCAGGTCGGTCCTTTGAAAAGATTTTCTGTGGTGCCTTCGTACCACAAAAGCTTATCGCCGTCCTTGACATTAGCAAGGGAGGCGCTGACATTGGAAAGCTTGTCGTTAATACTAAACATCCAACCATCCGGAGATTCCACAGCATAATCATTGATGGTGTGAATATACCGTCCGAAGGTTTCTGTCGTTTTATAAGCATAGGTCAGCTTTTCCTGTTCCACTGCAGCATCCATCAAATCGACTACTCGTGTATTTCCGTTGCTGTCCATAGTAACAGAAATTTCATCACCCAGCTGTGAGAAAGTATAGCTGTTCTTGTCGTAAACCGCTAACGCAATCTTTACTGTAATCTCAGTCGTCTTTGCCTTTTCAGGTGCCTTTACAGCAACCAGATACGGCATACCGTCGTTCTTTTCTTTATCCTGTGCAAAAATACCTCTGCCTTGATCCAAAAGGCGCAGGAAAGCGTTTTGACGCAGCTCGTCTGCTGTTTTAGCCTGCGCATAATCATCCGGCAAAGACTCACTGCTATAGTAGCAGTTTTTCACTTCTTCACTGATATCGGTCGAAAATGCCGAATCCGGCTTTCTCGGACTGATAAAACCATGACCTTCGGTGCCGCTTGCAACAGTCACTTTACCCGCAGCGTAGCAATTTTCATAGATATTACCTTCAAATACAGAACTTCCCACAAAACCGCCAGAGTAGCTTCTTGCAGAAACATTACCCAGCGCAAAGCAGTCACGAATGGTTCCGCCATAGCCCAGACCCAAAAATCCGCCTGCATATTCGCTGCCCGTGGTTACATCCATGGAAGTCCAGCACCGCTCAATGACAGCCCCCTCTTCATTAGCACCAACAAAGCCGGCATGACCGGTTGCAGAACTAGCGTTGGAAGTCAGGCTGCCGCCTTCCACATAAGAGTCTCTGATAACACCATAGTTTCTGCTGACCATACCGCCCAGCACCGCACCAGTATCCGCAGTAATATTACAGTTGAGAACACCGCAGGAAGCGATGGTACCAAAGTTGTTCAGCGCCACAACTGCCGCATTGTCAGAGAACAGCACGTTGGCATTTTCGATGGTTAAATCGTATACCAGCCCTGTTGCACCGATATAGGCAAACAGTCCTGCGTCATTGTTGCTCAAAGTCAACCCCTTGATTTTGTATCCGTTACCATCCATGGTTCCCATAAACCGGTTGGTCACGTTACCGATGGACTTGGTCTTTGTCTGGTCTGCTGCTGCAAGTTCTGCGAAGTCGATGTCTGCTGTCAGATAATATTTCTTGCCCCAAGCGATTGTCTGCTGACTGGTCTTATCTTCCTGGCTTACCGCTTTGTCTTCCACATTGGCAAGGTCAATCCACTCTTTTGCAGAAGAAATCGCAATCCAGTCAGATCTATCTGTATCCGCACCCGGAATTTCCGGATTTCCAACCACATATTCAGGGCTGTACGCAGACTGCGCACTCATAGCGTAGCCCGCAATCATGCCGTTTTGTCCCGATTCTGCACGAACTGCAAAAGCGTATCGCTTATCAGCTGTAAAATATCTGCCGAAATCGGCACTGGCAGCATCCGGCGCCAAAAGTTCCTGCGTCAGCACAGTATATGTCGGATTTTCTTTAGTACCTGTGACCTCATACAAAATCAAAGAAAGGAAATCCGCTTTTTCGCTGTCAGAGGACCATTTTGCGACAGCGCCGTCCCATCTCAGATTGTACGGTTGTCTCAAATGGTTATAGCACGCATCTTCGTTTTCTGCATTTAGATCAGCTGCCATCGCTGTATCTAAAAGGATCATCTCAGGTGTTACGTAGTTACTATCCTCTTCTGCCACAGGGTTTACTGTTACATAATAACGCCCTTCACCGGCTTCTATAATATCTTTGCTGAAATCATACGTTTCTTCAGTGACACCTGACACATCCTTGATCTTCTCCACTCCTGGCACATAGTAACCCAGAGCGATATCATGCTTGCCATCGTTCACAAGTCCCAGCAGAAATTCTGCCCGTTTATTCTCAGCGCTTTCTGTCTTTCCATCAGCTTCCTTTGCCTGCTGTACTGCATCTTCCAGCTGCTCAAAGAAGGCATATTCAGCTTCGGTCATGGCATCAATAATCCTCTGTTCATCAATGCACATCAGTTTCTGTCTTGCATTTAAAGCCTCACTCCGAAATTCTGCCAATTCCTCTTCCGATAGATTTTTCCATACAAAGCCTTCCCTCCAAAGGGATAAAGTATAGCTTTCTGCATGGGCTACTTTATCCCATCTTACGACCTGCCGATGAAGACGCATCATACCTTCTTCCAGGCTGTCAGGATTAAGGTACCTTTCCTCAAAAGCTTCCCAAGCTACATTCTGTGCCGCTTCCAGGGTGATCGGAGCCTCTGGTTCACTTGCTTTCTGCCAAGCCAGGATTGGATATCCATCGTTAGTGCCCGCTGCAGTTTTCCAAAGTACCGGCTGCCTGTCACCGTTTAATGTATCCGCCAATTCCTGCAGCTGCGCTGCACTTACTGCCTGCGCCTTGCTATCTGCAGAAAGGGTATTCAGATAGTAAATATCCGCTATAGAAGCACTGTAACTGCTCACTGTACCAAAGGCAGCGTTTCCGCCATTTACCTGTCCAACGGTATAGCCTTTTTCAATGTCAGCAGCTGCATAAGCGACCAGACCGCCCACATTGCCGCTGGTACCGGTAACTGTGCCTGTGTTGTAGATGTCGGAAACTTTGCCATTGGCATGACCGATGACGCCGCCTACATTTTGCTTTCCGGAAACTTCGCCTGCATTATAACAAGAAGATACGACTGCATAATAGTTATATCCAGTAATGCCACCGATCTTTTCTGCCTGACTGCCGCTGATGGTTCCATAGTTAGAGCAGTTTTCCACGCTTCCGTCTTCCACTTCACCTACAATACCGCCGACATAATATTTATAGGCAGTTGCTGTTAGCGTAACATTTGCATAGTTATGGCAGTTTACTATATCAACATAATCACCATAACCCAGGATTCCGCCCACAAAGCCGTAGCTGCTGCTGACGTCGCCTTCTATTGTCAGATTTTCAATCACCGCATGTTTACTGCTGGTACCCTTGATATAACCGAAAAGTCCCGCATAATTGCTGTCTTTTTCGACTTTCAGACCAGTAATCTTATGCTCTGCACCATCAAAAGTGCCTGCATAGTTACAGCCTGTCGTGCCAATAGGCTGCCAAAGATTTTCACCCAGATTGATATCATCGGTCAAAACCGCATCATAATTCTTGCCGGTTCCGTTATTGACCTGTGCTGCAAACCACGCCAGTTCTTCTCCGGTAGAAATCTGATATACGCCATCCTTCTGCACCGGTTCATCCATTGACTCCCCGTCCCAGGCAGTGGAAATCACCATAAAGACAGGTACAGCAGTATCGCTGTCTTTGATGGATATGGTTCCTTTGACGGTTGCATAGCCTTTTGCCTTTACGGTATATGTATAGGTTCCTTCCGGCAAAAGGTAGCTTCCATCTTCTTCTGCTGCCATGATATTTTCGCCGTTCATCACCGTGATAACCGCTGTCACACCGTCAGGGATTCCCATAAAGGTTACACGATAGCGCAGTGCATCCTGCAGAATGATATTCTCTGAAATGCCGGTTTCACCAGCTTCCGCCGTCACGTGAATGGTTCCAGTTTCAGTAGTTTTTCCGAAGGCTTCTGCCGTATATTTGTAATCTCCTTCTGTCAGGGAATAAGTGTAAGTTCCGTCCTTTTCATCTGCTGCTGCAACGGTTTCTCCTTCAGCATCTTTTAAAATCAGCTGTGCGTCCTTAGGCTCCACCGATAACACTACCTGGTATCTTGGCGTGGTATCCTGCCAGCTTAAAATCGGATATCCATCGTTAATCTGTGGTTCCATATCTTTTAGGAACCCTGATCCCAAGAGCGCCACAAAATCACCTGATTTTAATTCCGCATCGGTCTTTGCTTCTGCATTGGTGTCACTTCCGACAATATCCAGATAATACAGATTGCTAACCGCTCCAGAATTTTTCTTTCCCACTGCAGGGTGCGTATTGGAGCCTGTTGAAATCACGTTTCCTATAGTATAGCAGTTGGTCACCGATGCGCTGTAGTCGTCGATCAATCCAACTAAACCGCCCGTCTGACCTACTGTATTAATCACATCACCTCTATGGTAACAATCTGTGATCGTTGTTGCATAATAGATTCTGCCAACCAGACCTCCAACATTAAAGCCATTGCCGCTGACAGTTCCTAGATGTGCGCAGCCCGTCATTGTCAGCATGCGTCCGCCGACATAGCTGACTAAACCGCCGACATGCCCTTTACCGCTTACATTAACACTGCTCAGACAATTTTCTATTACAGTATTAGCCCCTGTCTGCGCTGCCAAGCCTGCTGTATAGTCTCCGCCTTTTACACTTCCGCTAATGGTCAAATTTTTTATCTCTGCTTCACTGACATATCCGAATAGCCCCTGATAACTGCTTTCAGAATCAATAAAGAGTCCGGAAATCGTATGTCCGTTGCCGTCAAAGACACCCTTGAACGTTCTGCTGCTGGAACTTCCAATCGGCGTCCACTGTTCTTCTCCTAAATCGATGTCCTTTGTCAGAATGACCTGCATTCTGCTGTTATAAACGCCGTTGACTTCCTGTGCCAGCCATGCCAGATTTGCTCCGCTTGCAATTTCATAGAAGCCGTCTGCATTTTTATTAGGCTCTTCCACATCATCGCTGCCACCCCAGGCAGTCTTTGCGGTCAGCGGAATGGTGATAGTTTTTGTACCGTCAGCTGTTTCTTCCGCTAGACTGATTTCGCCTGTCACTTTCGCATAATTACTGCTTCTAAAATTATAGCTGTAGTCGTATCCAACAGGCAATTTATAAGTCAAGCCATCGGTTTCCGGCTCTATTGACCTATCACCTGCTGTTACGGTCAATTTGCCATTTTCAATTTCCTGTCCGTAGAGCTCATCGCCATAATTAAAAGTAACTGTGTATATAGGGTTTGCTTTTAACGCAATTTCCGTCTCCTTTGCAGCCCTGTCAATTGTGACTTCGCCTTCCTTCGCAGCATAGCCAAAGGAGCTCACTGCATAGGTATACGTACCGTTTACTACTTCGTAAATGTGCTTCTGTGCATCCTTTGGCGTCAGAGCTTCTCCATCAGCATCCTTTACCAGAAGGTCTGCTTCCTCCGGAACCAGACTGAAGGACATATCATAAACATTTTGTTCCAGCGTAATCTTCTGATTGATGTCTTTTTTGCCTATGACGATAGTGCCTTCCCTGTCGCCGTAATCTGTAATGTCATCTCTCTGAGACACACAGTAAGAATGGGAACTTCCTGATGGAAGAGATGAGAAGGTGTACACGCCGTCTTCGTTTTCTTGCTGTTCTTCACCGTCAAAGATGAGTTTAGCATTTTCCGGCACTAACTGCAGAGTGATACTGTAAGTAGCATTGGGATCCTGCCATTTCAGAATCGGATAGCTTCCTGTCTGGTTCTGAAAGCTGCCGCCCAGTTGTCCTGCAAGACTCTCCATTTCTTCTGTAGATTTTCCCTCAATAACTGCCGATCTCAGATTTGTTGCTTGATCTCCTGTATACTTCGTACTGTCATAGTAACAGTTTTCAATATCTACAGCACAAGAAGAAGATCCAACATAGGCAAATCCATAAAGATACGCATCTTTTCCTACCATGTCCGCTGCTGCATAAGAATTTTTTATAGTACGAGTATATGCGCTGTACGAATTACCAATCTGTCCAATAAGTCCCGCGCCTGACCCGTTTTTTGTGTCGATGGAAACATCCGCATAACAATCTGCCACAGTCCAGCTGCAGTAGCCGCTGATATTTCCCACAAGTCCGCCCAGATAGGAAGAACTGTATGCGTAGCTGCCCGCTGTCAGTTCTGCCTTTGCAAAGGAGCTTTCTATGGTGCAATTATCTCCGATATAGCCAACTAAACCGCCCATATTAACCGCCTGACTGGTGGTACACACAATAGTTCCATTTAAAACACCGCAATTACTGATACTCGCAGCGCCGCTTATTTTTCCTGCCAGTGCGCCAACGCCATAGCCGGAGCCGCTGGATACTGCATTGGTAATACTGCAATTCTCCAGCATTACTCCGGTAACCTCTGCGCCGCTTCCCAGTTCTGCAAACAGTCCGGTATTTCCCGAAGACGTAATGCTGAGATTTTTAATCGCAAATCCGCCTCCGTCAAAGGTTCCGCTTCTCAAGCTGTTAATCGGCTTCATATCGATACCCTCCATATCGATATTCGCCGTAAGACGATAACAGCCGGTCAGTGTGGTTCCACCCAGCGATGACAACTGCTGCCCGTCAGAAATTAAATAAGGATCTGCTTCTGTACCCGATCCTGTTATCTCTGATACAGTCTGTGCTTCTGGTATATCTGCAGCAAAAACGCCTGCCGGCGCCATACTGATCAGCATCGTCACGATTAGAAACACTACCAGAAAACGGTTCCCTGTTTTTCTTCTCATGTCCTTTCCTCTCTTTCTTCAATTCATCATTTATCTAAACACCTTACCGGTGATCTATACAAAATAAAAAGACTGTAAAAAAGCATTCTCCACTTTCTCACAGTCCGTATTCCTGTACAAAAAATACTTCTAAATGTTCCTCCGACATCTACAAGTTGTCCTCTCGTGCATGTCTCCTGGCTCAACGCTAAACCGTTCTGTCTTCCTTCCCAAAAGCCATATTGGCTCCAGTGGCATTATAGGCAGAACTCACGTCTCACAGTGGCGGGACCGCGCAGGACTCTCACCTGCTTCCATCTTAGCTTTCTCAAGACGAAGTACAAACACTTAGGTCTTGGAAAGAACACGAAATTATTCTGACATTTTATTCAATTGTAATATATTCTACCCTTATCAGAGAAGATTGTCAAGGCTCTTTTATAGGAGCAGTACCGGCATGTAATCCCACAAAAAAATCAAATGGATTGCTGCCGCCAGTGCAATATACGGCGCCATCGCAACAGTATCAGTACGCCGGATTTTCTTTCTCACAAGAAGCCAGATTAGATGCCCAGCACTAAAGAGTGTAGTCATCACAAATATCAGCAGTATTCCCCGAAGCCCGGCAATCAAACCCAGCGCCGCAAAAAGCTTGATATCTCCACCGCCAAGAGTATCTCTGCGATACGCCAGCTTGCCAAGTAGTGCAGTGGCACCCATAATACCAAATCCGGCAAGCCCTCCGTACAAACAGTCTTTCCATCCATCATGAAAGGCAATAAATCCCATGGCGGTTACCGCAAGAAGCAGTACCATCTGATCTGGTACAATCCGATACTTAGCATCAGCCACAGCAATTTCCAAAAGCAGCCAAAGACTGCAAACTGCCGCCACCGCAAACTGCCAATCGTCTATTACCAATTTAATATCAATGACAACAAACAGCATGGTAAGGATAAATTTCCATGGGTAACTTTTGATGCGCTGTGTATATGGATCTTTCAGTGCATCGGATGGCTCCTCGTCATAGTCGCAAAGCCACTGCGCCGGCATTTTGTTAAAGAAATATACTGCGCCGTTTCCTGCGAAAACGCCGACCAGAATCGCCGCAAGACATTTTATAATTATGATTAATGTATCAGTCATATTTTTTCTCTCTTTCTCACTTGGTATCTTACCACAAAATTGCATCTCGCAAAACAAGTTTCTGCGTCTTTCTACGTATAAGCGATTCGCCTTCTGCACATAGTATCAGTAACTTTATTTGATTGCGAGGAATTTATCATGCAGGACAAACAAGGTCTTGGACTTTTTAAACTAACTTTTTTTGCCATCGGTACAACGCTGGCAAGCGGCGTTTTCAACATGTTCAGCGATATGGCAAGAAACGGCGCAGGCACTCTTTCTGTACTTATTGGTTGGACCATCGCCGGTATCGGCATGTACAGCCTTGCCATGTGCTTCAACAGGCTCAGTATCGTAAGACCCTCTCTGAAAAGCGGTATTTTCGCCTATGCAAAAGAGGGGTTCGGCGCTTACATCGGATTTAACTCCGCCTGGGGCTATTGGATTAGCGCGATTTTATCACAGGTATCTTTTGCGACTCTGCTCTTCGCTGCGCTAGGTCAGTTCATGCCCCTGTTTGCCGGCGGCAACAATCTGGCTTCCATCGTCTGCGCATCTATTGTGATTTGGGGCTTCACTTTTCTTGTGATGGGCGGCGTGCAGGAAGCGGTTACTATTAACACGATTATCGTCATCGCCAAAATCATCCCCATTTTTGCATTTATTCTATTTGTTATTTTTCTCGGTGCTTTTGATCTGGATATTTTTCTGGACAATTTTATGGGTGAGGATACCGGCTATTCCCTGGGCAAACAGGTGCTGGAAACCACCTACACTACAGTTTGGATTTTTACCGGAATTGAGGGAGCGGTCGTCATTTCCGCCCGTGCAAAATCGACTGCAGTCTCTGGGAAAGCCACTACTCTTTCCTTCCTGTCACTGCTGATTCTCTATGTACTGATTTCTATTCTCAGCATGGGTATTATGCCAAGAAGCGAACTTGCTGCTCTGGGCGACCCCGCTATGGCTGGACTTCTTTCCTATGTTGTCGGACCTTTCGGCGCAACCCTTATCAACATCGGTGTAATTATTTCCATCGCCGGTGCCATGTTTTCTTATACGATTGTTACCGCCGACAGCGCCTATGCGCCAGCCCTGCAGGGCTGCTTTCCTGCTTTTCTCCGGAAGGAAAACCGGCGCCATGCGCCCAGCGGCGCACTGCTTCTCACAGCAGCCATCATCCAGGTGCTGCTGATTATCATTTATTTCCAGTCTTCTACCTATCAGGCGCTGTACACCCTGGCAACCAGCGCCATTATGATTCCATTTGTGCTATCCGCCCTGTACTGCCTGAAAACCTGCTTTGAAGACAGCCGCACCGGTCACAGGGCTCCCGGTTTCAAAGACTGGCTCATTTCCGCCCTCGGTGTCATCTACGGTTTCTGGATGCTGTACGCCACAGGCATCAGCAATATCATCATCTCAGCCCTGATGTTTGCACCTGGTGCCTTATTTTACTTCTGGGCTCGCCGCGAATCTCACAAGAAATTCTTTGAAAGTGCGCTGGATGTCGGTATCTTTGTCATCATCATGGCGGGATTTGTGTATTCCTTGGTGTGGTTTTAGGCGAAATGACACTTTCGTTCAAAACTTAACTTAAAGTGTCATTTTTAAAAATCGTGTAATCGATAAAATGGCACTTTTATTTTAATTCTATTACCATTGTGTCACTTTTCAATTGAATAGAGAGATTTCTCCTATACGAAATGTATTTCCTTCAGTATTATACCACAACCAAAATCTCTCATTTCTGAGTTTTTCCCGGTAACTATGCACTTCAACCTTAAAATTATGACACTATCTCCAGCTAATTCATTGCATTGTGTCACTTCCCCAAAAACCAGATTCTAAAAAATGACACACCCATATCAAAGCTTTACCAAAAGTGTCAAATCTGCAAAAACCAAAACTCTATCTGAAGTAAGGCAGCAGTTGCGTCCTTACAATTTCATCGATATATTTACTGCTGCAGTTTCCCTTTTCATCATCCTGCGTCAAAATCAGGTTTCGCCCGATTAAAAAACCATACTTCTGATACAGCATTAGCTTTTCACCAGTGCGAATGCTATATTCCTCGTCCTTTAAAAGTCCTAAATGTTCCCAAATAATAAATCTTCCATCAGGAAGTTCAATGGTGAAGTCCGGTTCAAAATAATAACCTCTGTTATTTTTGTAAGGAAATCTCCTTTCATAGAAAAAGGGAATTCCATATTTAACAAGAGTATTCACAATAATCACCTCCGATTTTGATCGAACGTATAGCCCACAAGCGGTTTCATGGATATGATATTTTTCATCAAAATTCAACTGAACCGGCTGGTTTTCCTCTGTTGTTACCCTCTTCATTCCTACATACTTAAATGCGTCCCTATAAGTTTGAGGAAATCTCCCAATTAGGTCCGCTAATTGATTTTCTCTATAGGCTTTCTGCAGTGCCTCCAGCGCTGCAATATTTTTCTCTGTAGTACGAAATATTTCTTCATTCAGTTTTTTCTTCGCAAGCCGTTCTATTCGTTTAAAATCATCTGTGATATTTTCTGCACGACTTCTTCCATTTTCATTCCTGCACGCGTAAAACGCCACGCCATTCTTCCGCGGTCTGCTTTTCAAATAGCCTTCCGGCGCACGTGCACGCGCCCGCTCGCTTTGATAAAGCAGTCTTCGCTGCCCTTTCAGTTCTTCTTCTACCAAATCTAAGAATGCTCCCATAATCACACCTCCTTTTCTACCATGATACCACAATCCCCTTCCAAGCGCAAGATTTTATTTCCATAAATGTAAATAAAAACCATTTCAGCCTCGATAGAAAACCCCCTTGCGGGTTTTAGGCGCAAAGGGGTTTCAGCCTTCTCTAAACTCTAAAATACTACAGTCAGCAGCATTTTAAAGCGTTCCTGCCCATATACTGCATGGGGCGTTTTTGCAGGTATCACGATGGTCTGCCCACATTCCACGACAAAGACTTCTCCATCTATGGTAATCCGTCCGGTTCCGTCAAGCACCGTTACCATGGCGTCGCCCCCGGACTCATGGGTGCTGATTTCCTCGTCCTTCTCAAAGGCGAAGAGCGTCAAGCTCACCGCATCGTTTTGTATCAGTGTCTTACTGACTACCTGTCCCTGCTGATACTCAATTTCTTCAGCCAGCGCCAGGACTTTGGATTTTTCGATATTTTTCATCTTGCCGCTCATTTTCTGTTTCTCCTTATTTTGCAGGCTTCCAGGAACTCTTCAGATCGACGATCCGATTGAAGACTTTTTCAGTATCTGTCGTCAGTTTGCTATCTGCTACATAATAGCCGTGACGGAAGAATTGGAACCGTTCGCCCGGCGCCGCCTCCGCCAAAGAAGGCTCAGCGTAGCCCCAGGTTTCCTCAATAGAATCAGGATTGAGAACATTCTCGCCATTTTCATCCGGCACCATCAGGTAACTGTAGTTGCGAATCTTTACCTTAACTGCAGTCTTCGCGTCTACAAAGTGAATGGTTCCCTTAACCTTGCGACCTTCAAATCCGCTGCCGCTTCTTGTTTCCGGATCATAGGTACAGCGCAGTTCCTTGATGGAACCGTCTTCGTTCTTGACGACCTCTTCACACTTGATGAAGTATGCGCCCTTAAAGCGAACTTCGTTACCCGGGAACAGTCTGAAATACTTCTTTGCCGGAACCTCCATAAAGTCTGCTCCATCCACATAAAGTTCTCTGGAAAACGGAATTTCACGCACACCCATCTCCGGCACTTCTTTGTTATTTTCAAGTTCAATCATCTCGGTCTTATCTTCCGGATAATTGGTGATTACGACTTTAATCGGATTTTCGATCACATTTCTGCTCTGTACTTTGGTCTTTAGGTCCTCACGAATGCAATGTTCCAGCAGGGAAATGTCCACTGTGCTGTTGGATTTTGCAACGCCTACTCTCTCGCAGAAATCGCGAATGGATTCCGGCGTATAGCCTCTTCTGCGCATCCCTGCCAAAGTCGGCATTCTCGGATCATCCCAGCCGTCTACCACGCCATCCTCTACAAAGCTGCGCAGGTAGCGCTTGCTCATCACGGTATTGGTAATGTTCAGTCTTGCAAATTCAATCTGCTGCGGCAAGTTTTCCCACCAGCCGACCTCCTTCAGCACCCACTCGTAAAGTGGCCTATGATCCTCAAATTCCAAAGAACACAGGGAATGCGTAATACCCTCGATGGCATCCTCAATCGGATGCGCAAAATCGTACATTGGATAAATGCACCATTTATCTCCCGTGTTGTGATGCAGCGGGCTGTGGGCGATTCTGTAAATAACAGGGTCTCTCATATTGATATTAGGCGATGCCATATCAATCTTCGCGCGAAGCACGCGCTCGCCGTCTGCAAACTTACCCGCTTTCATCTCCTCAAAGAGACGCAGGTTTTCTTCCACGCTCTGGTTTCTGCACGGACTCTCCTTGCCCGGCTCTTTCAGAGTGCCGCGGTATTCCTTAATCTGCTCAGCATTCAGGCTGCAGACATAAGCCTTGCCCTTTTTGATTAGCTCGACTGCTGCCTCGTACATCTTGTCAAAGTAGTTGGATGCCCAAAGGAGCTTATCCCACTTAAAGCCTAGCCAGTGAATATCCTCTTCGATTGCACTGACATATTCTACATCTTCCTTGACCGGATTGGTATCGTCATAGCGCAGGTTGCACATACCGCCGTACTTCTCAGCGGTTCCGAAATTGATGCAAATCGCCTTAGCATGCCCGATGTGCAGGTAGCCGTTAGGTTCCGGTGGAAAACGGGTATATACCTTGTCGCCGTTCTTCTGCGATTCCAAATCCTTATCAATAATGCTATGAATAAAATTCGTTGAAACAGGTTCTGTCATAGTTGTTTCCTCCAAATATTGTTATCAATAGACTTAGTATACCATAATTATATCCCAATTCAAAACAAATTTTTCACCTTTACAGCACTTTCCGTCTCTGCTAAAATAAAAGTTACGAACATGTTTGTGAAAGGAGATTGAAGCAATGAAATATAATATTGTCGGTGAACCGCTTCCTGCTGTCATCTGCGACGTGGAAGCAGGCGAAACCTTAATCACAGAAAGCGGCGCCATGAGCTGGATGACCCAGAACATGAAGATGGAAACTACCAGCAACGGCGGTATCGGAAAAGCCCTCGGCAGAATGTTTTCCGGCGAAACCCTTTTCCAGAATCGATACACTGCACAGGGAGGTCCTGGACAGATTGCCTTTGCGTCCAGTTTCCCAGGTTCCATCAAAGCTGTAGAAATCACCCCGGGCAATGACCTGGTTGTACAGAAAAAGGCTTTCCTCGCCAGCGAATCCACTATAGAACTGTCCATATTTTTCCAGAAAAAGGCAGGCGCTGGCTTCTTTGGCGGCGAAGGCTTTATCATGCAGAGGCTCTCAGGTCACGGTACTGCCTTTATTGAAATCGACGGCTACGCAGTAGAATACAATCTGCAGGCCGGTCAGTCCATGGTCGTAGACACAGGATATCTGGCTGCTATGGATTCCACCTGCTCCATTGAGGTTGTCTCCGTTCCGGGCGTAAAGAACATGCTCTTCGGCGGCGAAGGCATTTTCAACACGTTGGTAAAAGGACCAGGAAAAATCATCCTGCAGACCATGCCAATTAACGTAGTCGCAGGCGCTATCAATCCGTTTATTGTAACCAGCAATTAATCAATCGCATATTACAATAAAAAGGACGGAATTCGCTTCCGCCCTTTTTATTATACTCTATTTACCAGAACTTCACTTCCGGTTTTGCATTTCTGTAATCGGCGCTGACCATGACTTCGTTCCAGCATTCGTAGCATTCCGGCATGTCGTACCAGCGATCGTCTGCTTTCACTGCGGTCAGTGCAATTCTCTGCCCCACGTAGGTTTCACTGTTGGATACAGGAACTGCGTGTTTTTCGTCGCTCAAATCTAAAGTGGAAATGATGCTCGGAATGGTAACCAGCGTCTTTTCGCCAGCTTCCACGTAGAGGTTCTCGTTCTGGAATACAACCTTAAATTCCTCGCCGTTATCTGCGCGAACCGTCGTCACACCTGTATCAAAACCGCCTGCTGAGTCAATCTGAATATCCACAATGGTTCCTGCAGACAAGATTGGACTAAACGGAATTTTTTTCTCGCCAAAGTAGCTTTGCAGTTTTTCCACAGCCTCTGCAGCAGGCGTTTTCATCAGAATATCGCCCACTTCAATTACCAGGGTCATCTGGCCCAGTGCGGAAGCATCCTTGTGCTGGTCTTTGTTCATCATCCATGCAGCAAAGCCGATGCCCTGGTCGAATGCCTGACACATGTATCTTGCGATTTTTTCACAGGCTGCGCCATCCATCGGATCTTCTGTCCTCGCAACGATGGTGTCACCAGCTTCACTGGCTAAAATAACCGGACTGGTCGGCACGCCGTGTACCGGCAGAAGTCCTGTATTCAGCTCCGGAACGGCACGACCGTTTCCATCCGTATCGATAATCGGAAGTCCGCATTTCCAAGCTGCGTAAAGTGGAAGCATGGTGTTTCCGCCGCCCATTTCGCCGGAATACACATATTTCAATTCTTTGCCCAAAAATCTTGCTTCTTCGCTCATCCCCTTTACAGCGTTGACAGATTCGTCCTGGAAAGTTCTGCCCTTGGTTGCTACCGGAGAGCCCAGCGCTGCAATCATCGTGGAAACAACATTTGGATCGTCCTCCATCTCTACAATATCAATCATTTTGATAAATGCATCAGGGTCTTCCGCATACATAGCTTCAATCAGCGCCAATCCCTCTTCAGCGCTGCCGCCACCGCCACCGCCATAAAAGCTGGAGCCGTAAACAATACTTGTCAGTTCCTCACGTCTTAATTCTCTTGCCATTTTTTACCTCTCAAATCTATTTTCTCTTTAATAAACGTGTTTTCCCTTTTCCATCACGCATTCGTCATCAATCCAGACAGTCGGTGCATTGATAATCATGTCGTAGTGCATATCGCAGTCCTGCTGTCCGCCCATGAACAAGTTGTTGCCGCAGGCAATATGAATGGTGCCGAACACTTTTTCGTCGACCAGGCCATTGCCCATAATTTCACAGGTTGGATTGGTGCCGATACCGAATTCGCATACATTCTTTGCAGTGTCTTCAAACTGACCGACAAATTCCTCAAACATCTCTGCGTCAGCGCCTTCTGTCTTCACAATTCTGCCGTCTGCAAAGGTCAGGGTCAACGGTTCTTCCATCACCTTAAAATCTGCGATAACGCCGTCAACCACCAGCACACCGTTGCCTTTTGTTTCAATAGGCGCGACCATGGCTTCGCCTGCCGGAAGATTGCCAAATGCGCCGGACTCTGTCAGTTTTCCGGTATCCGCAATGCCTTCTCTGCCGCCGCAGTATAGGGTCAAATCTGTACCTGCCTCAGTGATAATATGTATTTTTTCAGCCCTTGTCAGCTTTTCTGCCAGAATGTTTCCGATGCGCTCTACCTCATCGTAATCAGCGCCCAAAGTCATTTTTACGATGTCTTCGGTGATGCCCGGCATGGAAGCAATTCTGCAGCCTCTTTCTGTAGCTTCGGCTCTGCCTTTTGTATGGGTGTAAGAGCCGGTGGTAATCATCATGCACACCTGCGCCTCGTCGAGGGCCGCTTTACAAAGCTGCGGCATTTCTCCGCCTTGATGGACAGGTCCCACTGCCATAATCGTTTCAATTCCCAAATCATTTCCTGCTTTTACAAATTCCTTCGCAAGATCCAGCTGCTCGATATCGGTAAGAATCAGAAATTTTTCTCCCGCTTTTACGCCCATACAGGATGCAATAGAAATTTTTGCTGCTTCATAAGTATTCATAGTTTACGCCTCCTTAACAAATGGATTGTATTTCGGATTCTTCACTACAGTGCAGAGAATCCAGTAAACTACGATTGTTACTGCAATACCGATTAGCTCTGGAATGAAGAATTTATCGAAGTATGTAGTCAGCGCGCCGCAGATCCATGCGATAATGCCAAGCCAGTTGACACCCGGGAACGGCTCCCAGCCTTCAGCCTTGCCGCGACCCATAACCCAGTAATCTGCAATCAGAACGGCGCAGATTGGAGTAATGAGATAGCTGAGAATGGACAGGAAGTCTACGAAATAGTAAACGATACCGCCCAGAGAAAGCAGAATCCCGATGATACCGCAGATTGCTGTCACGATGGCTCTTCTGTCATCTCTCATTTTAAAAATATCTACGACTGCGATACCTGCTGAATAAGCGTTTCCTACGTTGGTTGTCCATGTTGCCAGAATCAGAACCAGCATGCCTGCCGCCGGAAGACCTACATTGGCAAACATTACTGTAATATCTGAATCGCCGGAACAAATGGAAAGAATTGCACCGCATGCCAGCGCACCAACGCCTGCAGGGATGACGCCAAATAGACAGGACAGCGCAGCGCTTTTTCCGTCTTTGCTGTAACGGTTATAGTCACCGCAGGTTGCCGCACCAGAGATGAATCCACCAACAGAAATGGTAATGCCGACCATCATGCCGCCGCCACCTTCCGGCTGATACGCTGACAGAACAGCAGCTCCGCCATCACCCAGGGCAATGGACACACCATAAATCAAAAATACGAACAAAAGTGGTACGCTAACAACGTTGAGAATCTTTGTCAGACCAATGCCGTAGAAAGCAGTCACCAGCATTAGAGTGCCCCAAAGCACGCATGCCAGCCACTCAGGAAATGCGATACCAAAACTGGACTGCATGAGTGAGCAGAATGAAGACGCACAGACAATAGTCTGATAGCCGTACCATCCAATCATAGAAATGGCGATAATCAGAGACAAGGTATACTGAGATCCTCTGTCTCCCAGCGCTCTTGATACTGCCATTACAGTCGGTCTTCCCGTCTGTGCAGACTGCGCTGCAATTAACATCATCAGCACTACGACGATTCCGTAGCCGATAAACATCGCCAAAATGGAATCTTTAAAATTCAGCCCAGCCGATACCATAGCGCCTACCATCAGCGCAGGTACACAAATGACATTTCCTGCCCAGATAAAGGCAATGGAAGGCCAGCTTTTTTTCTCACTGTCCGGAACCGGTTCCAGCGTGATGGTTTCAACATGACTTTTCTTTGCTTCAGCCATATCGTTTCCTCCTTTCAGGATAAACAAAAGTATTATTGCGTTGTAGTAAGTATAGCAGCAGGGGATATCCCCTGTCATTGGCATAATTGCGGAAAAAGTCTTTATATTTTTATGCACGTAAACAATCATGAAATAATTTCTCAGCGAATATACGGAAAAATTTCACGATTATTTATTTATATTTACAATTATTTCTTGCGTTTCCCTTTCCCTTGGAATAGAATATAGACATTACAATTAATATGGAGGAAATCTAATGAGCCTTACTGTTTCCGACTGTCTGAAACTCCCTTCTCTGCGCAGCGCCAAAGTCATCGCAGGTCATAAAGGGCTTTCCAATATCGTCAACAATGTTTCTGTACTGGAAATTTACGATGCCGAACTCTTTTCGCTGGAAGCCCCGGTCAACGACAGCGACATGACGCTGACCTCTTTCCGCGCTATCGCAGATAACTATGAGCTGCAGTGCAAGCATATTGAGCAAATGCACAGTCTGGGTGACGCCGCCGTAGTGATTTACTACGTAGGAATTTACCTGAAAGAGATTCATCCTTCTCTCATTGAAACTGCTGACCGCCTTGGATTTCCCCTAATTATCATGCCCGAAGGTCGGATAGACTGCTTCTATCGGGAGGTTCTTTATGATGTTTATAAAGCGATTTTCCATGCAAAAAATAAAGAAAAAGACCTGATTAATAACGTGGTAGCCCTATTTTCGAGACTGCCGGAGGACCGCAAAAATCTGACGAATCTGCTGCGTCTTATCAGCGATTCGCTCAAGTGCACAGTGCTTCTTTCTGATACGGTCATGAACAACGTCTGTCTGTCCAAATATCCCGCTTCCAACGACATCACAGCCTCTGACATACACCAGCTTTACGAAAAAACTGGATGTTCAGATTCCCACGGCGCAGAAAGTCTTTGGCAGGGACGGGTGCTGCGCATTTTTCGCCTGCCTTTCACTGTCTTTGAATACCGTAACTTCTCGATTTACGCCATCGACGAATTCGGCTCTCTCACTATGGACGACATGTACGACGTCGTCGAACTACTGGAAATTTTCTCCAAGCTTTGGAACCTGGACGCAGACAACATTCTGGAAAACTCATTGATTTCATCCATTCTGGACGGCGACTCGGAAAAAATGCGCCAGATTTCCACAAAACTTTCTATCGATATTCGCACCATCAATACTTCAGTATTTTTGCGCCCTTCCCTCATCGGTCTGGAGCCCCAGGGCAAACTTCGCCTGCAGAGAGAAATGGTGCAGCAGATTAAATCCTGCTCTGAAGGCTGGGGCAAAACTGTCATCGTAGATACCTATGAATCCCTCATCGTCAGCTTCATTATGTACTCCTCCACCGACAACACGGACAGGGAATATCTCCAGGAGATGACAGAACGGCTGGATACGCTCTGCACAAACTATACTATCTCCTTCTTCCCGTGTGACAACAAAGCAGAGGAAACCCGCAAAACCTATCTGCTGTACAGCGAAACCATTCCTCTCGCCATTTCCATCTTCCCAGACCGGAAATTATTCTCCTACGGTGACATTCTCTTCGCCCACCAATGCGAAACCATCTGCCGCGAAAAGAATGATTCTTTCCGCATCTGCCGCAACATTCTAAAGCCGCTGCTGGAGGACGCTGACAGTGACGCACTGCTAGAAACCCTCAGCGTTTATTATCTGGACGCCAGCTGTGAAGTCAAGGCTACCGCCAGCCAGCTTTTCGTCCACAGAAATACCATTCAATACCGGCTAGCAAAAATTCACGCAATTACCAATTTCAAGACCGACGATTTTCTGTCCAACAACCTCATGTATCAGGCCATCGCCTGCTACAGACTCCATCCGGAGCTGTTTGAGGTGTAGGTTTATTCGTGAAGCTCAATGTATCTTTCTGCCAGTTTTCAGTTTTTTAAGAGATGGTTTTCAAAATCGCAATTTTGTTTGTAAAAAGAAACCCTTTTTACCGACTTTGAAAACGTTGAAAATCGAACAATTGTAATGATTTTCCGAAACAAGTTCCAGCAATTACAAGGGATTGCACGGTTTTCAAAATGGCGATTTTGTTTGTAAAAAAGCAAACTTTTTCGCAGATTTCGAAAACCACATTATATCCAAATCTGACTTTCCACCCTGTTGTCGGCAAAATCCCGCTCCAGCATGGCTTTGTGACTGAGGAATGCCCCATCGGTAAAGTATTTTGCGCTTTGCGGGCAAACAGCGATACATGCCTGACATTTAATACAAATGCCATCCGTTCCAATGCTCCCCATGGGGCAGTGCTCCGCACAAAGACCGCAGCCGGTGCATTTACCCGAATCGGTCACTGGCTTGGCTTTCAGGAAAACTGCCGGCGTGCCCTCGAGTCCCTTCGGCACATAATAAGGTCCTGCCGGATGATTTCCCGGAAATACTTCTGCACTGAGGGTATGACCTGTCTGCAAGTTCTTCATCGCACCTTCTCCCAACTCTGCCGCTTTTTCAAAGTCTGCTCTTGCCGGTCTTCCCTCCGCCACCTTTGCAAAGGCGTGACGGCACACAAATGCCCCGCCGCCCGCCAGTTTAAAGCCTGTCTCTTCCAGCAAATCCGAAAGTTCAGCCAGACTGTCATCAAAACTACGACCACCGAAAGTTACTACAGGTACGCAGGAAGCGCCTGCACTTTTCACCGAATCTCTGATATAGGGCATGATTTTGTTGGGCAATCTGCCCGCATAAGTGGGCATGCCGAATATGACAAAATCTCTCGCTCCGAATTCCGCCCTGCTCTGCCGATTTTCCGGCTTTGTGATATCAAATTCCTGCACCGCAGCAGCGCCCAGTGCTTCTGCTGCGGCTTTTGCTATGCGAACAGTCAGCCCCCTCGTGCTGCCCGTCGGGCTGAAGTATACTGCCCAAACATTTCTTATCATAGAACAATCCTTTTCTTGGCATAATCCAGCAAACTACCGCTGGAATTTTCCAGTTTTCCTTCTATTACCAGTTCCAGCATTTCATCTAGTATGCTGCCGATGGCGGGTCCGGGCACTGCGCCCAGCTTAATTAAATCTCCGCCGCTGACGGCAAGCTGCTGCAAACTCCAGCATGCGCCGTCTGCGATTGCGTCCTTCACCTCTGCTTCCCTTCCAAAGATGCTGTAATACAGAAAACTCGTTTCTTCTCCGTACTGTCGTAAAAGCCGTAGAATTGCACTTCTCTCCCCAGACGGCGCTTTTTTCTCCGCGCAAAGCTTCGCGATATCCGATGCCTGCTCCACCGTGCGATGATCGTATTTCAGTTCCCGCAGGGCTTTTTTTGTATCCGCAGGAAACAGTACCGCAAGGCGAACGGAAAGCGCCGGCGGAAGGTTCTTTACAGATGCCGGGACTAGTTTAGGGCAGCAAATCTGCAGCACCTCCGCATATCCATCAATCACACTGTCAGCCTCTTTTCCCAGCACCAGCTTGGAAAGTTCCGCGTTGATTCGTTCCTTTGAAATCTGCGTTAGAAGCGGCGCACAGGCACGAACCGCCTTTGCCGTTTCCATTTCCAGCTTAAAACCAAGCACCGCCCGAAAGCGAAGGGCGCGCAAAATCCGCAACGCATCCTCTTCAAATCGTTTCTGCGGTTCACCCACACAGCGGATCAGCTGACACTGGATATCCTTCATGCTGCCGTAAAGATCTACCAGCTTTCGCTGCGGATGATAAGCGATAGCGTTCATAGTAAAATCCCGCCGTTTTAAATCTTCTGCCAAACTCGGTGTAAATACCACCGCCTCCGGATGACGCCCATCCCGATAGTCTCCGTCAATGCGATAGGTAGTTATTTCTACTGGCTTTTCTTCTGTCAAGACCGTAACCGTCCCATGCTTTACACCGGTCTGTACAGTGTTCGCCGCTCCAAAGCAAACTGTCGTCTCTGAGGGAAGTGCCGATGTACATACATCCCAGTCGGAAGGCTGGCGCCCCATGAGTATATCGCGCACGCAACCACCCACGATAAAAGCTTCGTGACCTGCCTCATTCAATAGACGCAAAACTTCCCGCACATAAATTGGTATATTGCTGTTCAACTGTTCTTCCCTTTTCTCCACCAAATAACCTCCTGCCGCATATAGTGTTTATTTATACACTACCGCTGCAATAGGCTTTTGTCAATGTATATTCTCCTTTTAAAAACGAATTTCCTCTTTGCAATATAAGTGATATTGCACTGAAAAATATCCAAGTCTAATGCGGTAGTTCCTGCTGCAGAGAAGCCGATGCGCCATAATCTAAAGCTTTTTTGTATCTATGGCGTTCACCCTCTGAAAATCGCCATATTTTAAACGTTTTTCTGTATACATGGCGGCAGTCATCCGTCAAACGCCAAGTACTCCACCACGCAAAAACCACCTGCAAACGGTTTCCTGCCTGCAGGTGGTTTTAAAATACATATTTTATTTTGCAGCTGCGCCAATCGCAAATCCTTTTTCGAAAGCTTCTAAGTTCATCGGCAGGAACTCTGGTTTTTTCTTACCCAGTTTGTTCTTGATAGTTTCGATGATAACTTCTTTTGGAACAACTTCTGTTGCGCCGATGTAAGCGCCCAGCATGATGATGTTCAAAACTTTCGGATTTCCCATTTCCAGAGCCATTTCAGTTACAGGAACTTTGATGACCTTGATGTCGTCTCTCTCGATTGGAGAGATTACGATGGAGCTGTTAATCAGCAGGTTTCCGCCTGGTTTCAGCTTGTCAAGGAATCTATGCAGGGAAGGATCGTTCATGACAATCATATCTTCCATTGCTTCCATAACAGGCGCACCGATTTCGTCATCGGAGATTACAACGTAGCAGTTAGCTGTACCTCCACGCATTTCTGCGCCGTAGGATGGGAAATATGTTACGTGTTTATCAGTTGATTCGCAAGTTGCCTGAGCCAAAAGAGTTCCTAGCATCATGACACCCTGTCCGCCAAATCCGGCAACAAGTAAATTTCTTTCCATGTTCTATTCCTCCTTTGATTTATCTCTGAATACACCCAGCGGGAATTCTTTCAGCATTTTTTCTTCTAAGAAATCCAGTGCTTTTGCTTCGCTCATGCCCCAGTTTGTTGGACATGTAGTGACAATTTCAACCATGGAGAAGCCTTTTCCGTCAATCTGGTTCTGGAATGCTTTCTTGATAGCCGCTTTTGTCTTACGAACGTTAGCAGGTGTGTTGCAGCTGGTTCTTTCCAGATAAGCAGGAGCTGTCAGCTGGCTCAAAACTTCGCACATATGGATTGGATATCCGTGTTCTTCCGGATTCCTGCCCTTCGGTGCAGTAGTAGCCTTCATGCCGATCAGTGTAGTCGGTGCCATCTGACCGCCAGTCATACCGTAGATACCGTTATTTACAAAGATAACGGTAAAGTTTTCACCTCTGTTGGCAGCGGAAACTGTTTCGCCAAGACCGATGGAAGCAAGGTCTCCATCGCCCTGATATGTATAAACCAGAGAATCCGGATTGGATCTCTTCAGACCTGTTGCAACTGCGCAAGCTCTGCCGTGTGCAGAAATGTTCAGGTCGTGGGATACGTATAACTGACCCAGTCCACAGCAGCCAACACCTTCGCAGCGAACTAATTTGTCCAGCATGCCTAATTCTTCAACAACTTCACCAATCAGTTTGTGAATGGTTCCGTGCATGCAGCCCGGACAGAATCCGGATACGGTTTCAGGTTTGATACCAATGGTTCTCTTATATACTTTTTCCATTATAATACCTCCTTTACCAGTTCATGTGCTGCAGCCATAACTCTTTCTTTTGTCATCAGCTCACCGCCGGATCTGAGACATTCTTTGATTGGACATCTGCCATGAACTGCGTGGTCTACGTCCCATCTCATCTGTGCAGGGATGGACATTTCGATGTCTAAGATACCCTTAACTCTGTTGAAGTCCAGATTTTCAAAGGACTTATATGGGAACGGATGAATTGCAATCGGTCTGATGAGTCCAGCCTTAATGCCTTCTGCTCTCAGTTCTTTTACTGCAATTCTAGCGATACGAGCGGAGATACCATAAGCGGTCAAAATGATTTCTGCGTCATCAACCATGATTTCTTCTACTCTAACGTCATTTTCTTTCCAAGATTCATAAAGTTTTGCAGCTTCAATGTTTACTGGCTCAAAACCGCCGCCTACGCCGCCAGGAAGGATTCTAACCTGTTCTTCCGGTTTGTGTCCAACTGCGGAAACAGCCTTGCGAGCTGCTTTCAGTGCAGCAACCTCTTCATCGCTCTTCATCGGAGGAAGTTCAACAGGCTCCATCATAGTACCCATTACACCGTCTGTCAGAATCAGAACCGGGTTCATGTCTCTTTCTGCCAGGTCAAATGCTTCATAGGTCATATCTACTGCTTCCTGTACAGTGGAAGGAGACAGTACGATCATTTCAAAACCACCGTTGCCGGAAGCCTTGGTTGCCTGCATGTAGTCCTGCTGTGCCGGCTGAATTGCACCGATACCAGGACCGCCTCTCTGCACGTTTACATATACGATTGGAAGACGCGCAGCAGCGCAATAGGAAATACCTTCACTATATAAACTGATACCAGTACTGGAAGAAGAACTCATGGATCTTGTTCCTGTCTGTACTGCGCCATACAGCATATTGACAGAAGCGACTTCACTTTCACCCTGTACGAATACGCCGTTTTCAACTTCCGGCATTCTTCTTGCAAAGTATTCCGGAATCTCGTTCTGTGGTGTGATTGGGTAGCCGGCAAAGAATCTACAGCCAGCTCTGGTAGCTGCTTCTGCGATTGCTTCACAGCCCTTCATAAATACTCTTGCCATTTTTTCTAAACCTCCCTATAAACTTCGATTGCTGCGTCTGGACAGACAACTCCGCAAGCGGCACAGCCGATGCAGTCGTCCGGATTTGCTGCAACAACATACTGGTAGCCTTTAGAATTTACTTTGTCGCCAATAGCGAGCACTTTCTTAGGGCAGAATTTAACGCAATAACCGCAGCTCTTGCAGCTCTCTGCTCTAATTTCCACTTTTCCTTTTGCCATTTTGATTACCTCCTTAATGGTCCTGCCCTGCGAACTCAGTGAGCAGTTTGGCAGACCTTATGCTGGCATTCTCCGGTCTTTAGCCGGTTTAGAATGCGTCGTATAATGGTCCTGCCCTGCGAACTCAGTGAGCAGTCTGGCAGACCTTATGCTTTAGAGCCCCAAAACTTGTTTTGGGCTGGCTCTAGTCGTAACATGGTGTACTGAGCCAGCGAAAAGCAAAGGCTCTCAAACCGTTATTCAATAACCCCAGGCAAAGCCAGGGTAGTTGACATTTCTAATCGACCCACTCATAGGTCAGATACAAATTCACCGGAAGAAGCGGGGTATTTGTCTTTCCTGAAATCTCAGGACAAAGGTGCGCAAGAGCGCACATGTAGTCGACATTCAAATATTCTCCAATTAATGCTTTGACTTTCTCATTGCCATCAAGCGCTTCCTCCGCTGTAGTAGTAATTCCCACATTGGGATTACTCAAAATTGAGACATTTGCTAAATCGATGCGAGCCATGCCCAATACGCGGGCCATGGTACCGTCAATACTGATTAAATCCTTCGACCACGGACGATATGCGTTAATGACGAAGAAGTTCTGCGTATTTTCTCGGTTGAGAAACGGTGAAAATGCACCGATGAGTCTTGCTCCGACATGGTCGCCGCCTACGTCCATAATTACGATACTATCCTCGTCCGCCATATAGTTTCTCACGCCGCCCGGCAGGGTCGGTGCGTCAAAAAACTGTTCCTCATAATGGAAGACGATGCCTGCATCCTCAATCTGATGTCTGATATCTCTGGAACGAAACAGCGGCTTCGTCTGGTCCATATCAAAGAAGTGCACCTTCTTATCAGAAAGCTCTGCAAGCTGGAAGGCAAAGTTAATTGCAATTTCGCTCTTACCGCTGCCCGCTTCGCCTACAAATACGAAGTTCTTCTTAGTCTTAATCATTTCTGCTAAAACGCTTTTCATCGAAAACTCTCCCATTTTGCATTCTCACTTTACACTTATATTTTAACGAATTGTGACGGAAATGTCAAATTAATTTTCAGAGATTATGACTTTTTGTTTGGTGCATTTTTGCGAATTTTCAGCTCCTCGCTATTACGATGACACCGGCAATGCAAAGACCAATTCCCACCATCTGCTGTACCGTCAAAACCTCTCTATAAAAAAGTATTCCAATCACCGCAAGGACTACGGCAAGAGCAATATTTACAATGGTCGTTCCCACGCTGATATTCCAGCCCAGCTTATACATAAAGACCGATGCTACTTCCACCGCCGTAATGGTAAATCCCATGACAACCGGTGCCCAGTTCATCTTCCCAAACTGCACCGCCAGGTTTTTGTCCTGCCCCATGACCATCCACAGGACAAAGGCTGCAGCCGCAGCCACCACATAGTTAAAAAATACCGCTGCGAAAGGATCCATTGCCTCCGGCACAGATTTTGCGCTGACCTGATAAAAGGTGTGCGCCACCAGAAGCAGTGCTATAGGCCACCAAAATGTAAAAATACTCATACGCTTTCCTCCTTCAACGCCGCAAAATACCTCCTGACAAGAAAACAAAAGCGCCCCGCACCATTCCTTCTAAGGCCTAACGGAATGGATTAGGACGCTAAAATCATCTACCCGGCGGTACATCATCTGCGTTTTTCTTTCAGTTTTATAGGTATAGTGTACATGCGCCTGCAGAAAAAGTCAATGGGAATACAGCAATGTGCCAAGGTGAACACACGAAAAAGTTTTAAATTTCTATGTCGCTGACAAAACTGACATTTTTTTAGTTTTTTGTCAAATCTGTCAGCATTTTAGCTAAAAACGCTGACAAAACTGACAAATTCTTTTGATTTTGTCTGCTTTGTCAGGATTTTAAGAATATGAAACCTAATTCTTCACGATTTGCTGACAAAATTCAGCAAAATCCAAAATTTAGTCAGCGTCGATGGGTGAATGCTCTTTTCATGTGTTTACCGCAGGCAGCGCCTAGTCTGATCGAGCAGGCGCTGCCTCGCAGACCCTGCTCAACCCGCTAAAGTGCAGACAAGCAGCGCGCCCGGTGGATTCCCACCGGGCGCGCTGCTGTACCAAAGGAGTGTACATCTACATTGGATTGTCTTGATTATGCTTGTTCCAAACCTTTACGTGCCAATCTGCTGATTTCCAGCGCCGGTCCGATTGCAACGCCCGGCTTTGTCTTCATGTAGCAGATTAAATCTTCCAGCATGTTAATACGGCTGATTCTGCCGATGCACTGCGGATGCAGCACCAGGGTCATCAGACCGCCTTCTTCATAGAGACCGTCAAATTCGCTCTGCCAAATATCTTTTACATACTGCGGAGAGCAGATTCTTCTTCTTTCCGGCTGCTGCAGTGTGAAGAAGAAGTGGGAAGTATCATCATACAGCCAGGAGAACGGCAGCTCGATTAATTTCTGACCATCTTCACTTTCATGGAAATAAGGCCAGTCACATGCCATGGTGTTTGAGGAATATTCAAAGCCGCTTGCCATGACATTCCGAATGGTTTCTTCGGTCAAAATTGCTTCCGGCGCTCTGTAGCCTAGCGGCTCAACGCCCAGCAGTTCTTTCATGATTTTTTTTGATTTTGCGACCAGTTCTTTGTCTTGTTCAGGGAAGTAAGTCGTTTCGTGAAGATAGCCGTGATAGCCAATTTCGTGTCCGCGTCTTACAATTTCCTGGCAGGTTTCGGTATGCTGCTCGATGACCCAGCCCGGAATAAAGAAAGTCGCTTTCAGCCGCTGTCTGTCCAGCATGTCTAAAATTCTAGGTACGCCGACCTTCGGACCATATGCACCCTCCGCCATCAGATTCGGGTTGTTTAAGCTGTCCATGGTACGGGAAAACCAGAAAGTTTCCGCATCCAGGTCAAAAGTCAGGGCTACGCCCATTTTTACGCCTTCCGGCCAATTCTTTCTCATTTTTATTCCTCCTCTTCCATATCGAAGGCAAGCGCGCCGTCAATATAGGTTTTCATCACCTGAATATTTTTAATCGTATCCTCCGGCACGCTGAATACATCGTCTGACAGCACGACAAAGTTTGCCCGCTTGCCGACTTCCAGAGAGCCGAGAGAATCTTCATCTTTAGAAACATAAGCGCCATAAATGGTATGCAGTTTGACTGCGTCCAGTCTGCTCATTTTCTCTTCCGGATACCATCCGCCTTCCGGCTGTCCGGACAGATCTTTTCTGGTCACGTTGACCTGAATGCCCTCCAGCGGATTGACCGATTCAATCGGAAGATCGGAGCCAGCCGCCAGACGGATGCCCTGTTTCAGCATGCTGCCGAAGCAGTAGCTGGTCTTCATACGTTCGCCGACACGAGAATCTGCGATGCTCCAGTCGGAATGAATATACATCGGCTGAATCAAGCCGATCGCGTCGACTTCCTTGTACTTCTCGAAAATGCGCTCGTTCATAATCTGACTGTGGATAATAGAAGGACGCAGCTGTTTTTCTTTGATGGTATCTTTTACAGAAATGCATCCGTCCAGGAAAGTCTCTACTGCAGCGTCTCCGATGGCATGAATCGTCAGATCAAAATCGTGATCCACGATTTCTTTCGCGATGGCGGAAAGTTCTTCCTTATCCCAATACAGGCAGCCGCAGCTGTCCGGCTTATCACTGTAAGGCTCGTTCAGTCCTGCAGACCATGCGCCCAGTGAGCCGTCGCCCAGGAACTTAATCGGTCCGATTTTGATTTTTCCAAACCGCTGCCAGGAGTGGAATCCATAATCAAAGAATTCCTGCAGCTGGTCCGGTCTGTGAATCCGCAGCTGTAAAACCAGGTCAATCGGCATTTTTCCTTCTGCGCAAAGTTCCAGATAAGCTTCCCACAGCGCCCGTTTATCGTCGACAGAATAGAAGTCTTCCGTATGGCAGACGGTTACGCCGTTTTTCACCATTTCGCGGAAAGAAAATTCCAGCAGTTCTTTCATCTGCAGTTTATCTGTCAGTTTTGGCACGTGATCACCGATCAGGCTCATGGCGCTTTCCAGCATGACGCCAGTCGGGGAGCCGTCGGCAAACCGTACCAGTTCACCGCCCTGAGGGTCAGGTGTGTTCTTGTCAATGCCAGCGATTTTCATAGCCATGGAGTTGGCAGCGCAAATGGTGCCGCAGCGTCTGTCCAGCATAATCGGGTGGGTATCAGAGATGCGGTCCAGATCGTTGACTGTTGGGAATTCTCCGCCCGGAAATACTTCCTGATCCCAGCCGAACCCGGTGACCCATTCGCCGTCCGGAATCTGGTTATCCTTGATATACTGCTTTACAATCTCAACCATTTCATCCGCACTGCGGGCAGCGCCCAGGGACGCCGTTTTTTTCTCAAAAATGGCATGGCTCAAAAGGTGGATGTGAGCGTCGATAAAGCCAGGTAAAACGTCTTTTCCGCCCAGATCGACGATTTCACAGTCCTGCGCCTTTTTCGTAATTTCCTCGGTCGTTCCCAGCGCAGAGATGATTCCATCTTCACAAATCATCGCCTCCACGAGGGTATTTTCAGTATCAATTGTTCTGATTCTGCCATTTACAAATGCTTTTTTCATGTCGCTTAACCTCTTTTCAAAAATGCAGTGCAGCAGTGAATTGCACCGAACCCTTTCATGATTTCATCAAATTCTACAGGAATGACATTGATGCCGTTCTTTTCAAGCAGCTCCTGTGAGCGCGGATTGCCTGCAGGCATTACGATTGTGCCTGGCTCTATGGCAACAAAGTTGATGGCAAAGCTCTCTTTTGCTTCAATTCTGGAAGGGCATTCCAGCAGCTTGATGCCTTTTTTCTTCAGCGCGTCGCACACGTCATAAGGCACCTGCGATGCGTGAATCATCGCAACGTCATGGCTTGCCATGTTTAACAGTCCGTCAATGTGGGCGTGTCCATATGGAATCTGCATGTGCAGGATTTCGGTAACGCCCATTCTGCGCAATTCCTGCTCTACCATTTCATAGCCTTCCCGGTTGGTACGCACGCCGGATGCCAGTACGACGGTATGACGGTCGATCCACAGTCCCATGGCGCCTTCAAAAGTGCCGCTGCCGCATACCGTTCTGATAATTGGCACACCCAGTTCTGCCAACTTCTTCGCCGCGTACCGTTCTTCACCTCGTCTTGCTTCCATGGCTGGCCTTGTCACGATGGCGCCTTCCGGTGTCATAAACACTAGATCGCGGCAGAACAAAGCATTGGGTCTGTCTTCCCGCTGTTCTTCGATATAGTGCACAGTCGCACCGTGATCTCTGTAAATCTGCGCCAGCGCGTCATGCTGCTGCCGGAACCGCTCAGGATCGATAGGAGCTTTAAATCTGGCTGCTTCCCAGTCAAAGTTTTCAATTTCCTTTCCCGGTCTGCGCATGAGCACGGCGCGCAGGGTATCGACCTCGGAGCAGACGCCCCAGTCTCCCCAAAGCTCCGGCATATCGTCAATGATAGAAGATTCTTTCGCAAACCAGCGCTCTCCTGGAAGCGCATCAATATCTGCAGTGTTGTTCATTCCTTGTTTTTCGTTCATAATTTCCTCCTTGTATATAATCGATATCAAATTAGCCTCTCTTCAAATAAGCAGTAATACAGTGCAGCGCACCTTTGCCTTTCATAATTTCAGAAATATTGACAGTCTGCACTTTGATGCCGCTGTTTTCTAACAGTTCCTGGGTTCTCGGGCTTCCTTCCGGCATGAGAATGTGCCCCGGCTCCAGCGCTACGAAATTGCAGGCAAAGTTTTCTCTCACCTCTGTCTGAGACGGTGCTTCCAGAATGCGGTAACCCTTTTTCTTCAGCATGTCTAAAATATCGTAAGGCACCTGGGAAGCATGTACCAGCACATCTTCGTGGCTCAGCGGATTCATCAGTCCGTCGATGTGAATGTTGCTGTAAGGCTGCTGCATATGGTACACGTCGACACCCATGCGTTCCAGCTCGTATTTTACCTGTTCATAACCGCTCCGGTTGCAGCGGCTGCCGGTGGATAAAACGCAGGTATGTCTGTCTACCCACATGCCGTTAGCGCCTTCAAACATGCCGTCTCCAGCAATGGTGCGCAGAATTGGCACACCCAGCTTGCCCAGAGCTTCGGCGATATAGCGTTCTTCCCCTCTGCGGGCTGCCATGCCTGGTCTTGTCAAAATCGCGCCTTCCGGTGTCATAAACATCAGATCACGGCAGAAAATAGCGTTCGGTCTATCCTCTCTCTGGTGTTCCACATAATGTACCTTGACGCCAAAGTCTGTGTAGACCTTTACCACATCGTCATGCTGTTTTCTCATCAGTTCCACATCGATGGGTTCATCAGAAAATCTGACCTTGGCAGCATCGAACTCCTCCACCTCTTTACCGGGTCTGCGCATCAGCACTGCCCGCAGGGTATCGACCTCGGAGCAGACGCCGAAATCACCCCAGTATTCGTTCATATCTTCTTCAAAAGCAGTTTCTTTTGGAAACCATCTTTCCCCTGGTATTGCATCAATATCGTGTTTTAATTGGCTCATATTGCCTTCACCTCCATTTTCATGATCATCAATAATTTATATAGCAATTCCCGTGCCAAGAAAAAAGCCAATCAGCATCGGAAATTCCGATCGTCTTTTCGTTGAAATTACAAGCACTCTTTCGTGCTGCAGAAAGAGTGCAAGCAATCAAAATCTCCAGTGTGTTAAAATTTTTTCAGACTGTCAAATTTATTTTCAATGCCATACTGCTTCATTTTATGGTTCAAATTCTGCCTGCTGATGTGCAGCGCCGCCAACAGGTTCTGCATGGTGCTGTGTTCCTCCATGCTCCTTAGAATCAGACTGCGTTCATACCCTTGCAGAATCTCTTTCAAAGGGCGGCACGCTGCAGCCGCAAAAGGCGGAAATGTTTCCTCTTCTTCCGTTTCCAGCTCCGAAATCCATGGGATATCTTCCAGATGAAGCAGCGTATCTTTTGCGAAGTTAAAAGCGCCTTCGATGGTATTGGCAAGCTCTCGGACATTGCCGGGCCAGTCATAACGCAGGAAAAAATCCTTTACGCTGTCATCCACCCCTAAAATATGCCGGTCCATTCTTCGATTATTCTCTCTGATAAAGTGTTCGGTCAGCAGCATGATATCTTCTTTACGCGCCTTCAAATCGGGCATGTCAATCTGCACTACACGAAGCCTGTAATAAAGGTCTTCGCGCAGGATTCCATTTCTGACCAGCTGCAGCGGATTGATATTTGCCGCCGCAATGACCCGCACATTGACGGGACGCGGCTCGTAATCGCCCACTCTTGTGATTTTCTGCTCCTCAATGGCCTTCAGAATCTTTGCCTGCAGATTCAAATCCATATTGTTGATTTCGTCCAGAAAAAGGGTACCGCCGTCAGCCGTTTCAAAGAGCCCTCTGCGGTCTTCCGCACCGGTAAAACTGCCCTTTATCGTGCCGAATAAAATACTCTCCATCAGGGTGGATGGGATGGCGGCGCAGTTTTGCGTGACAAAACGATGTTTGCTGCGCGCGCTGCCCGCGTGAATGGCTTCTGCTGCCATCCCTTTGCCGGAACCCGTTTTTCCATACAGCAAAATGGAAGAATCGGTTTTGGAAACTTTTCGGATTTTGTTCTTGACCGCTTCCATATCGGAACTTTCGGAAATGATATCGTCTACTGTGAAACAAGCGCGCTCAATTTCACTGTTAATCGGCGTAATATAAATATTGCGGTATTCATTTTCACCGATGATATACTGGGAGGCTTCCACCGCGCCAATGATTTCGTTTCCATCAAAAATAGGCAGCGTTGTATTGACCTCCTGAACTTCCTGTCCCTTAAAGTCTTTGATTTTCTGATAAATGTTGGACGTCGGTTTTCCCGTTTGCAGCGCCCGCATAATCGTACTGTTTTCCAAGTCCAATTCGGGATAAATCTGCGGCAGCGTTTTTCCGATCACATCTTTTTCGCACAGCTGATTGATGTCAGGACGATTGTTATAGTAATACACGGCTGTCGCGCTCCGATCAAAGATGATGATGCCGTTGAAATAGTTGTATACATCCAATATTTCCTGCGCATATTCCCGCAATTTTTTCATGCCGTTACTCCTCTCCGCGGCAGATATCCGCAATCTCCAGCGACTTCATTTTCGCGCTCAGGGTCTGCCTGCTGATCCCAAGACAGGCTGCGGTATCTGTAATACTGCCGCACTGGGTCAGCGCTTCCTGCAAAATATACCGTTCAAAGCGCTGCATTCTTGCTTTCAGACTATTAATCGGCAGACACTTCTCGTCATGCTGCTCTCCGGCAGCAGCAAGTACATTGATGTCGATATCTTCCATGTCGATCACATCGCCTTCACATAGGTTGAAACCGCTTTCAATCATATTTCGCAGTTCCCGCACATTGCCCGGCCAGGTGTATTGGCAGAATGCCGCCATAAGCTCCGAAGACACGCCTTTGATCTGCCTTTGCATCGTCCGGTTAAAAAAGTCGATATAATGTTCGATCAGCGGTACGATGTCTTCCTTTCGTTCCCGCAGCGGCGGCAAATCCAGCTGCACCACGCGCAGGCGGTAATACAAATCCTCCCGCAGTGTTCCGTTTTGCACGCATTCTTTCGGAGATTCATTCATCGCAGCAATAATCCTTACGTCCACAGGAATTTCCTTGGTACTTCCGATACGCGTTACTTTTTGCTCCTCCAACACGCGCAGCAGCTTTGCCTGTACTGCCAGGTCCATAGAATTGACTTCGTCCAGAAAAAGTGTACCGCCGCTGGCAGCTTCAAAGAGTCCCATATGATTTTCCGCATTGGTAAACCCTCCTTTTACAGTGCCGAACAGAATGCTTTCCAGCAAATTCTCCGGGATGGCGGCGCAGTTCTGAGAGAGAAACCGTTTTCCGCCCCGCGAGCTGTTTGCGTGCAGCGCCTGCGCGACCAACTCTTTTCCTGTACCGGTTTCTCCATAGATGAGCACCGTGGATTTCGTACGGGACGCCTGAATGATTCGCTCTTTTAACTGCTCCATTGGCGCAGAAACCGAGACGATATCGCGCAGCAGATAGGGCTCCCGTGTGCCGGTCGTTTTAGAATTCATGATAAAAATGTTCAGATGTTCTTCTCGTTCTTCCAGATACAGAAACACCTCGATACAGCCGGCAATCTGATTCTCAATATAGATAGGAAAGGTGCTGAACAACGCCTCATAAGTCTCATTTCTATAATTAATCAGCTTCTGATACTGATTCAGCAGCGGCTTTCCGGTTCGAACTACCTCAAACATGGAGCTGTTTTCCCGTTCCAGATCAGGATATATCGTAAACAGGCTCTTTCCCCGGGTTTCTTCGTTAGTCAGCGTATTGATGTCTTTGCGGCTGTTGTAATAGTATTCGATGATCCCCTTTCGGTCCATGATGATGGCGCCGTCGTAGTAATTGTAAATATTCAGAATCTGTTTGACATAGTTTGATAATTCCATATGTGTTTCTCTCCTGTCCGCGGCTTGCGCCCCGCAAAGTTTAAGAAAAAATCCCCCAGGATAGACCATCGTCTTTCCTAGGGGATTTGGGGGAACCTCCCCTGTATGATAAGGGCTATTTTATGCGTTCTTTGCTTCCTTCTTGTTCAGGCGGTCATAGTAGATGTAGATGACTGCGCCGATTGCAGGAACGACGATTAATCCGAAGATGGACATCATAGGGTCGTCCAGGAAGTTGCTGACAAGCAGTGCTACAAAGCATAAAGTGGCGATAATTACAGTTACTACACCGCCAGGCACCTTGTAAGGTTTTTCTTTGTCAGGGAAGCGATAACGGTTGACCAGTACACCGAATACACCAAGCAGAGAGCCGATGGCGCCCAGGAATACAACCAATGTGGTCAGCTGATCCAGACTGCGGAACAGTACCAGAATGATAGCGATGACACACTGGGTGATCAGCGCGATTGCAGGAACACCTTTATTGGAAAGCTTTCCCTGATTTCTGAAGAAATGTCCCTCGTGAGACATCGCGTAGCCGACTCTGGCATATGCCAGTACCTGCCCGTTCAGAGAACCCAGCATCGCAATCAGCATAGCTGCAACAACCAGGACGCTGCCGAAGCCGCCGAACAGACGTCTTGCGACTTCTGTACCCAGATATACGTTATCCGCTTCAATCATGGTTTTTGCTTCTTCGATTGGAATGACACGATAGATCGCGAAGTTAAACAAAATGTAGAATACGGTTACAAATCCGACACCGATGATCAGCGCTTTCGGAAGATTCTTCTGCGGATTTCTCATTTCTTCGCCCAAGTTGGCTACATTGGACCAGCCTTCAAACGCCCACAGGGAGGACAGGGTAGCGAATGCTACGATTCCGATTCCACTGGTAAAGCTAGCTGTTTCGCCAGTCGCTTCCACCGGAACAGGGCTTAAGTCCGGCATCTGATTGCCGATAATAATGGCGCCGATCAGAATAATCGCCATTGGCACAATCTTAGCAACCATGGTGATGTTTGCCATAACAGATGCCTCTTTTACACCTAAAATATTATACAAGGTAAATAAGATAATAAGGACGATAGCGATAGACTTGATGTGCATGTCCCCCATACCAGGAAAAAATTCCACCAGTGCAGTAGGTATTGCAATCGCCACCGCGGAAATGGAACCTGGACTTGCGATAAGCCACTGGCTGAATCCGTACATATAACCTACGACAGGATGATATACCTCGTTGAGATATACAGTTAGTCCGCCGGCCTTTGGCATAGAAGAGCCAAGTTCCGAGAAACAAAGAGCACCCAGCAGACTGATAACGCCGCCAACCAGCCAGCAAAGCAGCGCAACGCCAGTATCATAATTCGCTCGCTGTAATACATAAGAGCCTAAGTAGAAAATACCGGAACCGATCATAATGCCGGCAACGATGCTTACGCCGCCGAAAACAGAAATCTCTTTTTTAAATTCGCCGTTTTCAGCCGCAATATTTTTTTGATTTGACATTCTTTCTCCTCCTTTTCATTTTGATTGTCGAAAAAGATAATTGCAAAGAGTATGCCAAAAGAACATTTGTTAAAAATTCAACATTTTAAGACTCATGTACAATCTCTTCATCTTCACTTTGCAGAAAATTTTCTTAACATGTCAAATATGCGGCGGCTGCCACTTTGATACATTCACCATAGCCCCTGCCGCTAAAGTGCAAACAGCCGCGCAGGACTTCAAATCCCGGGCGGCTGCTTACTTTATTGAAAGGTGTCATTATGAATTTAGCTGTTTTGATATGGAATGAACCGTCCCAGTGTTCCGTTGACCATGGTTTTGTCTTTTACCGCAATCTGTCCGCCTAATATGACATAAGAAATCCCATCGGGCGGCAGGGTCGGCTGTTCGTAGGTGGCGCAGTCGGCAATCGCATTCTCATCGAAAATGACGATATCCGCATCGAAACCTTCTCTGATTTCACCTTTTGTCTTCAGATTGAGACGATCAGCAGGCAGCACTGTCATCTTGCGCAGCGCGTCCATCATGGTGAGAACGCCTTTTTCGCGCACCATCCTTCCAAGTACACGAGGGAATGTTCCCGCACCTCTCGGATGACCGCCACCGTCAGTGAATCCGCAGTCGCTGCCTACCATGACGTAAGGAGCCTGATACGCAAGCTCTACTTCCGGCTCGTTCATCACAAAGGCCGCCACATACAGATCCGGGTCTTCCGCGCGCAGTTTTTCAAACAGCGCCTTGTCGCACCGCTGTCCTTTATATGGACCTGCCGTAACCATCAGGTCGCTGTAGTCCCACTTCTCAAAGCTGGCTTCATCAAATACCGCGGTACCGATGCCGGTGCAGAACGCCGTGTAAGGATAGCAGTCGCAGGTAATGTCCACCCCAGCGCCTCTGGCTTCCTCGATACACGTCAGCGCCTGTCGCATGTAGCCTACCGCGCTGCAGCTTCCAATATGGGACATCTGCATGCCGTAGCCGCTTCTGCGCTGAATTTCCACCAGTTCCTCAATGGATGCCACACTGTCCGGTCCATCTGCGCGAAAATGCACAGAAGTCAAATATCCCGGCTCCTCCAGGGCAGACAAAAGTTCCACCGTTTCATCAGTTGTCACACCCGGCGCATATTCAAATCCGCAGGACAGTCCCACAGGACCGTATTTTCTGCATGCTGCCAGTTCCCGTTTCATCTGGTCAAGCTGTGCTTGCGTAGACGGTTTGTACCTGTCGCCGGCGCCGGCATGCTCACGCAGGCTGTTTTGTCCCACAAACATCATATAGTTGGTAGGACTGCCCTGACTGTTTACTCTGCCGCAAAAGTCTTCCAGCCTGTTATAGCTGTCACCGCAGTTGCCGCCTACTTTCGTCGTAACGCCCATTCTGACCTCACAGGCCGCTGTGAAAAAGTCATGTGCATCGCCGTGCAGCGCGTTTTCATGGGCATGGATGTCGATAAAACCGGGAGAGGCAATTTTGCCCTCCGCATCGATGGTTTCCAGCGTATCCTCATCCACCGTTCCTACTTTCAAAATCGTTCCGTGATCGATTAAAATGTCGGCAACTTCCCAGGTATCTGTTTCAAAATCAGGGATTTTCGCATTCAATATTTTTAACTCTTTCATTGTTTCTCCTCACTGCAACCTTAAAATTCCAGTTCTCCTGCAAAATGGCACGCCGAAAAATGGCCTTCGCCTACTTCTTTCATCTCCGGCGCATCTGCCTTGCAGATTTCCTTACAATATTTACATCTGCCTGCGAATCGGCAGCCCGGCGTATCTTCGGTCAAACTCGGCATATCGCCGCTGAGCAGATACTTCTTGCGATACCGCTCTTTCGGATGCAGAGGCGGCACAGAAGAAAGCAGCCCGAAGGTGTACGGATGGGTGCAGGATGCGTATATGTCGGCAGTTTTGCCGATCTCCATGATCTTGCCGCCGTACATCACGCAGATCCGATCACTCATATATCTAACCACAGACAGATTGTGGGTAATGAACAGATAGGTCATGGAAAGTTCATCCTGCAGTTTGAGAAGTTCATTCAGCGTCTGCGCCTGCACCGACACATCCAGTGCACTGGTCGGTTCGTCCAGCACCAAAAGTTTCGGTTTCAGCATAATGGCGCGGGCAATACTGACTCTCTGCTGCTGTCCGCCTGACAGTTCATGGGGAAATCTGTCGAGAAGCTCCAGTCCAATATTGATCTTCTCCGCCGTATCGTAAATCAAATCCTTGGCGGTCGCCTTATTATAGCCATTAATCAAAAGCGGTCTTTCCAGGGAACGATAGATAGAAGAACGGGGATTCAGTGAGGATGCAGGGTCCTGAAACACTGCGCCTACACTTTGCCGCAGGGCTTTTTTATTCTTTTTGTCCCATACATCGAGTCCGTCCAGATAAATGGTACTTTCGGTCGGCGGCAAAAGCCCCAGAATCATCTTTGCCAGCGTCGTTTTTCCACTTCCGCTTTCTCCCACAAGTCCCAGGGTTTCCCCACGGAAAATTTCCAGATTCACATCGTCCACTGCCCGGACAAAGGCGTTTTTCTTGTCTCTCCGCAGGGGAAAGTATTTTTTCAAATGCTCCATCCGAACCAGCGTCCGGTCTTTTTCTTCACTATACATGTTCCGCACCTCCCTCCTGCAGCAAGCACGCACATAAATGCTGGTCTGCAACTTCTCTGAGCACAGGTTTTCGTTCCCTGCACAAAGGCGTGCAGTCAGGACACCGATCAGCAAAATTACAGCCTGCTCTTTCTTCCGCAAGATTCGGCACAAAGCCTTTGATGGTCTGCAGTCTGCCTTCCTCTTTGGTAATCGTCGGCAGCGCTTTCATCAGCAGCTTCGTGTACGGATGTTTAGGATTATCAAAGATTTCAAAGACTTCGCCCACTTCGATCAGGTTTCCCGCGTACATGACGCCGACTCTGTCAGCTACATCCGCTACGATACCGAAATCATGGGTAATCATCAGGATTGCCGAATCATATTTTTTACGCAGTTCGTTCATCAGTTCAATGATGCCCGCCTGTATGGTCACATCCAACGCCGTAGTCGGCTCGTCGGCAATGAGCAGCTTTGGATTTCTGCACAGCATCATGCCGATCATGACACGCTGTCGCATGCCGCCGCTGATCTCATGGGGATAAGATTTCATTCTCGATTCCACATCGGAGAGTTTCACGTCGCGGAGCATGTCAAAAGCGATTTGATAGGCTTTCTCTTTCTCCATCTTTTCGACCAGCAGTCCCTCCATCATCTGCGTGCCTACGGTATAAACCGGGTTCAGAGAATCCAGCGGATTCTGGAAGATCATGCCGATTTCGCTGCCCCGCACCTTTGTCATTTCCTGACGAGACAATTCCAGCAGATTTCTTCCGTCAAAATTGACCGCGCCGCCGCTGATTTTGCCCGGCGATTTAATCAGCTGCATGACGCCCATAGCAGTCGTCGACTTTCCGCAGCCGGATTCACCGACCAGGGCGAAGACCTCGCCTTTTTTTATATCAAAACTGACATGATCCACAGCCTTGACCGTGCCGCCCTGGGTTTCAAATTGAATACACAGGTCCCTGACCTCTAAAAGATTTTCACTCATTCTTTCGCCCTCCTTATACTTTCAGACGCGGGTCCAGGAGTTCCTTGACGCCTTCGCCGACCAGGTTGAAACCGAGCACTGTCCATACGATTGCAAGACCAGGTGCCAGGGAAATCCACGGCGCGTTTCTGATGTACTGGATGCCCTCAGATAAAATCATGCCCCAGTCAGGCAGCGGCTGCTGCGCACCCAGTCCTAAAAATCCCATGGAAGTGGTCGACAGAATTGCCGACGGCAAAGCCAGGGTTGCCAGGATAATAATGGTCGATACCAAATTCGGCAGAATATACCGCAATATAATAGAAATATCCTTTTCTCCGCAAATCTTCGCTGCTTCAATATAGGACAGCCCTTTCAGCGACTGCACCTTCGCGCGGACAATTTTGGTAAACTGCGCCCAGCTAACGACTGCAACGGAAATTGCCACGTTCTGCGCGCTGGATCCCAGCATCAGTACGATGGCCATCGCCAGAATAATCGGCGGAATAGACCAGGTCGTATCTGTTACAAAACATACGATTTTGTCCACGGTCTTTCCATAATAACCGGCGATAATGCCTAAGGTCACGCCAATGAGTGTTTCAATGACAACCGCCACGATTCCTACGCCCAGCGCAATTCTGGAACCGTAGAAGACTCTGCTCAAAATACATCTGCCGTACTGATCTGTTCCCAGCGGATATTCCCCGCAGGGTTTTGCCAGACGCATTGACATGTTCTGTTCTGTATATGTATGCGGCGAAAGCAATGGCGCGAAAACGACCACCACAATGACCGCCAGAAACAATACCGCGCCGATGACGAACATCTTGTTCTGCAGCATCAGTTTCCATTTTTCTTTTCTCATATGCTGCCTCCTATTCCAGACGAATGCGCGGATCTAAAATGCCAGATATCATATCGCCTATGATATTGCAAATGACCGTCAAAATGGTAATAACGAACACAATGCCCTGTACGATGACAAAGTCCTGTTTCGCGATGCCTTTCCAGAGCAGCTGCCCCATGCCCGGCCACGCGAAAACATTTTCCACAACCACCGCGCCGCCAATAAGCCAAGGCAGTGACAGGAAAAACATAACCGTTACCGGAATCAGCGCATTTCTAAGCACATGACGCACGAGAATTTTTTTGTCCGTGATACCTTTGGCGTACGCCGTCGTCACGTATTTCTCGTCCATCACGTCCAAAACCTCCGACCTGGTCAGTCTGAAAATCTGCGCCAGTGCAGGCAGAGACAAGGTCAGCGCCGGCAAAATCAATGAGGCAAAGCCGCTGTAGCCTGACAGAGGCAAAATATTTAGGTGAATACTGAACACCAGCATCAAAAGCACGCCCAGCCAGAACGGCGGCATCGACCAAAGCACAACCGTCGTAATCGTCAGCGCCTTGTCGGTTATCTTATTCTTGCGAACCGCCGCCAAAAGTCCCAGGGGAATTGCCAGCAGGTATTCGATGACCAGCGCCGCCCCGGTTAAAAGCAGGGTGTAAGGCAGCCGCTGTAAAATCAGATCGCTTACATTCTGTTTCAGGGAAATGGACATACCAAAATTCCCCTGCAATATGTTTCCAAGCCAATAAAAATACTGCACCACCGGCGGTTTGTCCAGTCCCCATTCCGCTTTAATTGCTTCCACCTTTTCCGCGGACACTCTTGTATCCACCATCAGGTCGACGGGATTGCCCGGCATCGCCTGCATGATACCGAAAATCAAAACGGTTACAAACAGTACGACCAGAATACCGATGAGCAGCCGCTTGATGATATAACGCATAATATCGTTCAAAGTGATTCCTCCAATCAGCGGGCAGAAGAAGTCTGTCCTCTGCCCGCCTTTTCTACTTTATCTATGCAAATACTTCTTTCACGATTTTCTCATACAGCTGATTCTTCGGCAGCCCTTCGTAATTGGTGAGCATGATGCTGGAAATCCGCATGACCTCTACGCCTTCTGGAAGCCGCTGCTTAACAAATTCCGTCAGGGACAAAACCAGTGTGCGGGACACTTTTCGCTTATTGAACTGCAGATGCCGCCGCTCGATCACCGGAAAGGGAATCTCGTGCGCTGCGTTTCCGTCTTTCTGCGTCCGTACCGTTTGAAAATGCAGCAGCCGCTCCTGTATGCACGTGTCCTCCGCGTCAATCTTTCTGAGCTGCACGCTTTGGGAAAGATATTGATTTCGAAATTCCGCCGGTGTACATTTCAGATACATGGCAAAATGCTTATAGAAATACCGCGGCGCCGAAAATCCGCTAAGCTCGGAAATCATGGTAACATTCTTCCGTCCCTGAATCAGATACCGCACAGACTGAATGATGCGGTAATACTCCAGCGTATCCTTAAAATTCATATTTAACCGCTCATTAAACTCCTTGGACAAATACTGCTGACTGACATATTCGCCGTCCGCCAGCTGCTTTAGATTAATTTTCTCATCACAATGATTATACATATAGGTACAGATGCGCAAAAAACGTTCCGCCCGCGGATCCGTTCCCCGCTTGACGTTGAGCATGTTCAAAAGATCATGACAATTATCCACAATAAAATTAACAATATCGCAAACCCACTGTTCTATGACGGCGCGATCTCTCTGTGCCAGGCAGTCACCATACAGCATCTGCAGCTTATCTTTCAGCATCGCCTGTGCCTTGCTGCCTGTAGTCGAATCGTAAAAAAGCGTGGTATTGCAGTTGTACATTCCAGTCTCTATGAGATTACAGTACTCCACCGCTTTTCCCTTTGGATTTCAAAGAATAAAATCAAATTGTCTTCACTGCACTCTTCAATACAGAAAGGTTCTTCAATATTGACAATTTCAATCTGTCCCGCGGACAGTGTATGTACCCCTGCAACCCATCTGCAGCTGACACTGCCGCAAAGCACATAGAGCAGCCTCAAATTTTCGCTCAAATGGAACGGCATATAAGTGACCTGTCCCGCATCAATTTTCAGCAAATTCTCGTACAGTTTCATGACTTTTTCTCCTTTTATTTATTGTATTTTTTCAAAATTACAATAGCAATACACAAAATTAAACTGTTATTGTACCTTTTTAACCAAAATAAAACAAGTGCGCTAGGTCACGACTCGCATGACCTGCGCACTTGTTTTCTATGTGCTGTACTTATTCTTGTTCTTTTTTATGCCATTCTTGCAAAACCGCTTCTACTTGTACGATTAGCTGTTTTCTGTCGGGGATATCGGAATATTTCACTAACGTGTTTCGTAAAAAGCACGGCATAACGCCCAGCGGGTTTAGAAATTTCCTAAACCGGTAGATTTACGATTGTTTCAAGGGAATAAAGACGCACCGTCTCCGGATTTGCCGCCGCAAGCTCTACAAGTTTCTTATCAAATCCACTTTCAGAAAAAAGCGCGTAGTGAAATCTCGCCTTTTCTTTAAGCGGTGTGAGCTTTGCCGAAACGTCAAGGTAATCCGAATAATCAAATAGACTGTTTTTAAACTTACATTCGCAGACCAAATACTTATCTGCGTCCTGACTGATTCCAAGAATATCAATCTCTGTTTCTGCAGTGCGCAAGCCGCCATGTGCATTTTTATTGCGAACTGTAGTTTTTCCCATCCAGCGTCCAAGCTTTGCATAGCGGAATGGGAGTGCATGCTGCTTCTGCAGTTCTTTTAAATACTCCTTGCAGATATCTTCAAAAGCAAAGGATACAAACCTGTGTAATGCAGGCTTTACGATATATTCATATACGCCATCCACATCGCCGTCTTCAAGCTGAGAAAAGTTAGCAAATCCAAAAGCATACCAAAATCTAAAGAAATGGTCAGTTAAACGATAAATCCCCCTACTGGTATTTGCCTTTTCCTTTAGCCCTGTATCCACTGAAAACTCCCGCTCAACGATTCCAAGCTCTATAAGATTTTTCAGATAAACGCTGGTCTTTGCCGTATCTTCGACAAGAGACTTCTGGCTGATTTCGTTCAGCTTTGTACTCCCCAAAGCAACTGCCTCAATGATAGAATTGTATATCGGCGTTTCACGAAGTTCCTGGTGCAGCAAAAAATCCACTTCACTGTATAGCACGCAGCCTTTGGATAAGATATTCCGCTTAATGTTTTCTTCTATCGTAAGGTTCGGACTCCATTGCTTCAGGTAATGTGGTACTCCGCCAAGTACCGCGTAAGCAGTAACTTTATCTCCCTCGGAGTAATTTGGGAAAAATTTCACAACGTCATAAAAGCCCATTTCTTCCATCTTATAAATTCCCGTTGCTCTTCCATATAACGGATTTTTCTCAGCAAGCAGTTCTTTTTCAATAAAGCTCATAGAACTTCCGCACAGAATTATCATGACATTTCTTTCCTTTAATTCACTGTCCCAAAGGTTCTGTAAAATAGAGGGAATACTGCGGTTGGTCCGGCACATATAAGGAAATTCATCTATAACGACCAGCTTCTTCTCCGGCCCATAAGGCAAATCTAATATTGCACGAAATACATTCTCCCAATCAGAAAACTCCGTTATATACTTCTTCGCAGGGATATCCTCTCTGAGCAGCTGTTTGGAAAACTTTGCAAGCTGCATTGGATCGGTCGTCTGGGTACAGGAAAAAAAGACGTGAGGTTTCCCCTTGCAGAACTCTCTCAGCGTTTCAGTTTTACCTATACGTCGTCTGCCGTACAAAACAATCAGCTGTCCGCCCTCAGTCCCATATTTATCGTTTAAAAACTTCAGTTCCGCTTCTCTTCCTATGAACATATGATCCTCCCTTTAATGACTAAATCCAAATTTACTAAATCTAAATTTAGTATTATTATACCCGATTTTTCTAAAGACAGCAAGGAATTTTGCAAAAGTATTTTCCCACAACAAAACTGCAGCCTTATTAAAAGGTCTGCAGTCTCACTTAAAGTGTATTAAAGTAGTCCCTAATATTCTGCACAGCTTTTTCCCCAAGCCGTTTTCTCGCATTCCACGTGAATCCCGCCACATGGTCAGGAATAGAAATACGTTCCTGGGCTTTATACCACTGTCGTTTCTCCTTATGAATAGAGCCGGAGTCAAGAATCGCATAGTTTCCTTCTGCAAGCCAGCGCTCAAAGGCGTTCTGATCAAAAGACGGTCCCACACCCACGTTGATAAAAATTTTGTGGTTTCCCATCAGCGCAAACTCTTCCTCTCCGACAACAATCTGATTGCGGGGAATGCTGGTCAAAATTATATCGCTTTCTGCAAAGAGATCTTCCTTCTCCCTATATGTATAAGGGCAATCTTCTTTTTCTCTTCGATTATAGTAAGAAACCTCCATACCGAAGAAATCAGCCGCCTCAGCCACCATCGTACCAACAGTTCCAAGTCCAATAATGCCAAGTTTCATGCCACGCAGCTCTCTCTGCTCCTCATAGAAAGAAATTTTTCCAAGCCCCTTTACCATCTGGACCAGTTCACTGATGACAAATTCCACTACACCATAATCACCATAATGGCTGACTCCACTTACCACAATTCCATTCTCTCTGCAGTAAGCAGTGTCCACATTGCAGGAATCATCATTAAAATAGGTGCAGCACAGTCCAACATACTTAAGGTTCGGACACTGCGACAGAATGTCTTTTGAAAGCGCTGTGTTCCAAGACACCAAAACAGCGTCAGCGTCCTTAATTCGCATTAAAATTTCTTCATCATCTGTTGGAAAGTCATCATAGCAAATCAACTGTTCGCAGACCACCTCTAACTGCGGCAGTACAAATTCAGCAATTCCAGTATTGTCGACCATGACAAGTAAATCAAACTTTTTCATTGCAAACTCCGATTTCCCTGCATTTTAAGCGCTTACAGTTCTTCAAATGCAGTCTCTATGCCATATTTTTCTTTTATCTTTCCCAAAGCAATCAGATGAGGCAATTCGTCGTGATAAACTTGCGCAGCTTTGTCCACCCATTTTTCTACAATTAGAACTTCATTGGCTCTTTCACAGGAAAAATAATAATCGTAGCGAAGATTCCCCTCTTCCTTATGAGTCTCACTGATAATGCCGGCAGCTTCGACTTCCTGATAAAAGGCGCGAAGCGTCTGCTCATCCTTTGCAGTATAAGTTACGAGTAAATTATACATCTTTTTCTCCTTCCTTACAAGGATTTCATCACGCTGACTTCCAGCGGACTGCCCTTTGCCCCCGCTTTTGCAACGTCTGCAAGCTGCGCCATACGCTCCTCGCTTGGCGTCTTCACCTCTGACAGTTCGTAGGTCCTTCCAATCTGACCGTACTTTACCTCACCCAAATTGTGATACGGCAAAAGTTCCAGCTGGCTGATGCCTGCCGAAGTAATATATTCCGCAGTTTTTGCAATGTTAATATCATCGTCGTTGATTCCCGGAACGACCGGAATTCTTACAATAATATTGTCATGGCGAGATGCAAGGGCTGCCAAATTTTCTAAAATCAGCTTGTTGGAAACACCTGTAATCTCTTGATGTCTTTCGTCGTTCATGTGTTTCACATCAAAGAATACAAGGTCCAGGTGCTCCGCTGCTGAGAGCAAATCCTCAGCCTTTCCAAATCCAGTGGTTTCAATGGCTGTATGTATGCCGTTCTCTTTGCATGCCTTTAGCATTTCTACCAAAAATTCATGCTGCATCAGAGGCTCGCCTCCGGAAAAGGTTACTCCGCCGTTGGAAGAGTCATAAAAATTCTTATCCTTCAATATTTCGTGGAGCAGTTCCTCCACGGTATAATCTTCTCCAACCACTTTCTTTCCATTGGTGCAGCATTCCTTGACACAAATGCCACACAGGTCGCATTCACTGCGACCTGTGATTTCAAAAGGCGGTTTTCTTTCAATCAGTCCCTTCGGACAGACCTCTGCGCAATAACCGCACTTTACACATCTTGTCTGAAAGCACGCCACTTCTTTTTCGACGCGCTGGCTTTCAGGATTGGAACACCAAAGGCAGTTTAGGGGGCACCCTTTAAAAAACACTGTAGTTCGGATGCCCGGCCCATCGTGAATGGACATTTTCTGTATATTAAAAACGGTTCCTTTGTTCATTCAATCTGCCTCCAAATCATTAGCAGCAGCCGCAGCCTACATTTTTGTGCGCTGTTCTGCCGATGATATTATTCTGTACTTCTCTGTCCAGTTCGATGAAGTATGCGGAATATCCAGCTACACGAACCAGCAGGTTCTTATAGTCCTCAGGACTTTCCTGCGCAGCTTCCAGTGTTCCTGCATCTACTACGTTAATCTGAATGTGTTCGCCGTTCATGTCAAAGTAAGACTGAATCACATTTCTCAAAATCTCTTTGCCTTCTTCTCCCTGCACAATGTTCGGGTCAAATTTAATGTTGAACAGTGCGCCGTTGTTGCAGTCACACTGGTCGATGGACGCAACAGACTTGATAGTTGCAGTCGGGCTGGTTACGTCTCTTCCTACCATTGGGGAAGCGTTGTCGGATACAGGCTCACCTGCCAATCTGCCGTCAGGTGTCGCACCGATGGTCTTACCCTGCAGTACGTTGAAGGATGTAGACAGAATGCAGTTTTCGTAAGTGCCGCCGCGGCTGTCACGATACTTGACCATTTCAGCATTGTAAGCACGAATCATACGATTTGCATAGCCATCAACTCTCTCTTTATCGTTACCGTATTTATCAACTTTGTTTAAGATGATATTGCGCAGTCTTTCATTGCCTTCATAGTTGCTGTGAAGAATTTCGTTAAATTCGCTGGCTTTCATCATCTTTTCCTGGAAGACTACATAATCGATTGCTTCCAAGCAATCAGCGCCGTTTGCCATAGCAACCAGGAATACGCCGGAACTGTTGTATAATGCGCCGCCTTCTTCCAGAGACTTTCCTCTGCCGATGCAGTCAGTCACCAGTGCAGAAGCATATCCCTTTGGAACATACAGTGCGTGCATTGCGCAAACCTTTGTGTAAGCTTCGCACATTACCTTTACAAAGTGTACAATCTGCTTGTGCAGCGCTTCTTCAAAATCTTTCACACTGGTGAAAGTATCAGGATCGCCGGTTTTCAGACCCATCTCACATTTTGCAACTGGATCATAACCATTGTTTAATACCAGTTCGATACATTTTGCAGCATTGATATATCCCACGTTTGGTCTGCCGTCAGTTTTGCCCTGCACATAAGGCTCTACACAGCCGTGAATCGTCCAATCTCTGGAATCTTCTTCTGTTGCACCTTTGTTTTTCAGTGCATTTGCAATCATGTTGTCATTGTAGAACGCCGGAATCGCATAACCCTTCTGCACCATGCCAAGAGCGACATCCATCAGTTCCTTTGGTGTATTATCGTTTACACGCAATGCCATGGTCGGCTGTACAGTCTTAACAAGATCCCATGCGTTAAATACTGCATAAGTCAACTCGTTGGTTGCATCTTTGCCGTCTCTGGTCAGCCCGCCAATTGCCATCTGCTGCCACATCGGATATGCTGCAAAGCCCAGGGAGTCAAAACTATCACGTAATTTCAGCATTTCTGTGCACTTGATGTATAAAGCTGCCAGCAATTCTTCTGCATCTTCTGCTGCCATATCGCCTTCGATAACAGATTTCTTATAATAAGGATACAGATTCTGATCCAGTCTGCCCACCGCAATGGAATGACCGTTGTCTTCAATCTGAATCGTCAGCTGCAGGAACCAAACAAACTGCAGCGCTTCCCAGAAATCTCTCGGCTCATTTTCAGGAACGTTAGAGCATACATCTGCAATTTTCAAAAGTTCTGCTTTTCTCTTCGGGTCTTTTTCTGCTTCAGCAAGTTCTGCTGCCTGATCAGAGAATTTGTGTGCAAATCTGATAACTGCCTCGCAGGAAATGATGTTTGCATTCCAGAAATCGATTTTTCTGCTGTCTTCCGGAGTCAGCACCTGGGTTTTTTCAATCATTTCTTTGGAACGGGCAATAATACCTTTCAGACCTACCGGCAAAATGCTCGGATAATCAGGGGAAATATGTCCCATACCTGTAGTTCTCGCACCAACTGACAATACACCACAATCCTGCGCTTTCAGCACGTAATCATCAAGTGCTGCAGTTGACTGTATATCAAAGGTATTTTCTCCCCAGCTTTCCAGGATTGGAAGCAGTTCTGCCTTTGTTTCAGCCGGTACTACAATCGGGTCAGTGCCGCGTACTGGGAACATATCAATTTCATCGATAACCCACTTTGCACCAAATTCAGGGAATACAGGAACGCCTCTGACTCTTTTGGTCTGGCTGCCTACAATCAGTTCTCCATCCTGCATGTTGGCTTCCATATTATCCAGAATATATGCAAATGCATGCGCTCTGCGAAGCACTGGTGTGTAGGTTGCAAATTTAGCATAAGCTTCCGTTACCAGCTTAGCCCTTTCGGTATCCAGCTGCGGTTTAGAATTTTTCAGACGCTCATTCATCATCTCAATTCTGTCTCGATTCATAGTCTTTCTCCTTCTCTTCAGTGGTTTATAAATTAAAAAAGTATGATTTAAGTTTTATTACCTAAATCATACTTGATAATTCATTCACAAGGTAGCGGAGAAATCTCATGTTCACCGTGACAATTTGTATCATGAAAAAACGTTTAGCCTTCTTTTATAAGAGCGAGAAACTTTTTCACAGACGGTGAAATATCACTTTTGGATTTTACCGCGAAACCAATGCTTCTATGAAGTTCTCTGTCGATCGGTCTGTATTCTACTGCAAAGCCGGAAACTGCGTATTCAGCAATCAGCTTTGGAACCAGCGTCACAAAACCGTTCTCCTCCACCATACGGATTACTGTAAAATCCGAATTGAAGGTGTATCCGCCTAAATCCTGATTGAGATCTATATATCTCATCAGCTGAATGATGTCCTGATCAAATCCTTTATGAGATTTAAAAAGAATAACCCGTTCTTTAAAGAGGTGCTCTAAAGTCACAATTTCATTTAGAGTCAGCGGATGTCCCTTAGGCAGCAGCGCCACATACTCATCTCTGCGCTCGCCGAACCAGTCAAAATTGTGATAAGGCTGCCTGCTGAAAAGTCCGATATCAATAATGCCACGGTTGAGCCACTGCTCCAGCACATCTACGCTATGTTCCTCTAAAACCTCCACCTGAATTTTAGGATATCGCTTGCAAAATTCCTTTAAAATGCTCGGGAGCAAAACATATGCCGTCGTTGGAAATCCCCCGATTCGAATCGTGCCCTTTTCCAGACCGTTGATTAGTGCAATTTCTGTTTCCAGTTTTTCACTTTCCTTAACAATCCGCCTTATCATCGGCATCAGCCGCTCTCCTTCAGAAGTCAGGCTGATGCCTTTATTGCTTCTTTTTATAATAGGAAAGCCCAGTTCTGTTTCCATACTGTTGAGCATTTTGGAAATCCCCGAATGGGTGTATCCCAAATCATAGCTAACATTATTAATACTCCCTCGATCGACCACCTTGAGCAATACTTCGTATTTCTTTAAATCCATCGGTTCACCCCTTTCAGTCTGCGGTTACGTAGATTATACATGTTCAACCCTGAAAATTCAATTCATATTAAATCATCGCTATAATAAAGTAAAAAAGGGGAGCAGGCACCAGCCCTGCTCCCAATAAGTTTTTGAAAAAATAAACGAGTTATTTAATTAGTTTGCTTTTGCCTTCTTAGCCGGTTTCTTTCCGTTTTTATAGAAGATACCAATGCCGGTCCAAGCCAGAACCAGTGCGACTGCTGGTGTTAGCCAACCTAAGAAACAGTATGGCAGATAGGATAATGTTGCAACACCTAAGGTGCTTGCCATGTACATACCGTTAGAGTTCCAAGGAATCAATGCGGCACACATAGTACCAGTATCTTCCAGGGATCTAGACAGTACCTTTCTGTCAATTTCGAGGTCGTCATATGCAGGTGCGAACAGCTTGGAGTTAATCAGCATGGAGCTTTCCAAAGATCCAGTCAACGCCTGCATCAGGAAAGACGATGCCAGTGTAGCAGTAACCAGCGTGCTTGCTCTCTTTGTAATACCTGCAACCTTTTCAAGAACTGTACGCAGTACACCTGTTACGTCCAAAATGTTGCCCAGCACGCAGGCAAAGAAATACAGTGCTACAGTCCACAGCATGCTGGAGAGGCCGCCTCTGTTGAGCAGTCTGTCGATGTCAGCAACGCCGGATTCGATGGAATAGCCATTGTACATAATGTTGGAAATATCTACAAAGGAAGTTCCCTGCAGAATCATAGCCATAACAGCGCCGAGCAGTGCGGAAACTACCAGTCCCGGAATAGCCGGTGCCTTCTTGATTACAACTACAAGCAGTACAACGATTGGCAACAGGCACACAGGGCTCAGATTGAAGTTGGCATCCAGATTGTCCAGATACATATTTACGGTAGATTCATCTACTGTACCCTTTGCTACAGTTGTAAAGCCTAAAACACCGTACATGATAATCGCAATGATGTAAGCTGGTACTGTTGTCCACAGCATGGAGCCCATGTGGGAGAACAGCGAAACGCCGGACATCGCGGAAGCCAGATTTGTTGTATCTGAGAACGGTGACATTTTATCTCCGAAGTAGGAACCGGAAACGACTGCACCTGCAGTAAATGCCGGATTAATACCAAGACCTGCTCCGATACCCATAAATGCGATACCTACAGTACCCGCAGAAGACCATGAGCTGCCGCAGGCGATGGACATGAATGAGCTTGCGATACAAGCGCAAATCAGGAAAAACTTAGGGTTGATAATTTTTAGTCCGATATAGATAATGTACGGGATTGTACCAGACGCAATCCAAGTTGCGATAACTGCGCCAATTAGCAGCAGAATAAAAGTAGCAATCAGCATACTGTAAACGCCATCCATCATCATCTTCTGGATATCATCCCATTTATAGCCTAGAAACATTGCATAAGCACTTGCGACAATAATCGCAAACATAAGAGCGATACGAATATCAATGTTCAGCCACAGCAGACTGGCCATCAGAATCGCTACGACGATAATCATGATGGAGATTGCCGCCAGGAAAGTTGGAGCTTTAATTTTCTTTTCCATAGTTTTCTCCTCAAACTTTTACATAAATTAATTGATTTTTTTTGGATAAAAGCAATTCTCTTTTCTCTACACCCATATTGATTTTATGAATATGTATACACATTCGACATGTATGTTGTCTGACAACATTATATCTGTTACAGCCGCTCCTTGCATAGCGTCCATTTGTTAATATGACCTTGACAAATCGGGCAATTAAATCTGGCAAAAATCCGTTTTGCGCCTTGACGATAAATTGTTTAACCGATATACTATGTCAAGAATTAAGAACCCTTGCGGAGGCATACATGGAAAAAACAGCACTATTAAGCAAACTTGCATTTACCCAATATAAAACACAATCCGACTATCTGGCAGAAAAGATTAAACAGATGATTACGCATGAGGAATTTGAGGACGGCTTTGTCTTTCCCAACGAAAATGAGTTCTGTAAAATTCTCAATGTCAGCAGAGGAACTCTACGAGATGCTTACAAGAAGCTAGATACACAAGGCTTTATCGAGCGAACCAAACACGGCACCTACGTAAAGTGTCGGGATACCATTGCAAAACAAGGAAATTTCACCGCAACTTTGGAACTTGCTTCCACCAAGGAGATGGTGGAATTTATTTCTGCTTTTGAACCGGAAGCAGCCTGTCTCGCAGCTCAAAAAATCGATGATGCCGGTATCGCACAACTGGAACTTCTCATGGAGGAGTGTGAACAGTGTGTCGGTAACCAGACTGCTCTGAACGAAGCCAATTACAGATTTCATGAGTTTATCCGCATGCAGGCCCAAAACAATCTGGTAACCAGCATTTTGACTGCATATTATGACATTTTCAATCAGTACATCATAAACTCTATTTATTATATTCTAAAAAACAGCGCTGATACATTCCGCGATACCGCACTCGCCCAGCACAGAGAACTTCTCGAAGCATTTAAAGCCCACGACGGCGAAAAAGTTCGGCTAATTACCCGCGAACATCTGCAGGCTGACCTAAAAATGTACGCTGCCCTAAAAGAAAAATCGGAAAGATAAAAATTCGACCACGTAATAATGCGTGGTCTTTTTTGTTTAAGAGTAGTTAAGAGTAGTTAAGAGTAGTTAAGAGTAGTTAAGAGCTCTCACTGATAAAATAACACTAGCATAAAATCTGCAAGTAGCATAAAAACACCAGTCAGAGTGCATCTCCAACTGGTCAAAATTTTATTTTTTAATTGCCTATTTGACAGGTAGCAGTTCAGTCACAAATCAGCATATATTCAATATATTTCTGATTGCTAAGTTTAACGTATATACTTTTTAAATTGTTGCTCGACGAAAAAACCCTTGTTCCAACATTAAGATTATTTGAAACAAAATTTGTATGCTCCATTGGCATCATATTTGAAATTTTACGCTTAATTCGTCCCACTTCTATAAAATCATCAGGTAGAAATTGTTGCAAATTATTAGTCTCTCCATATAACTTATTGTTATAGCATAGCATTGGGCGATACGAATGATGTTCTTCTAATGTCTTCATGAATACACTTGACAACAATACGGCAACGCCCAATATAATGCATATATAACATATCTTTTTATTGGCTAATAATTTCTTCATCCGTAAATAGTACACTCCTGTTTATATTTTGTTCCACTTGGAGTTGTATAAAGATTATTTAATGCGTCCATTTTTTCAAAACTGGTATACCAAGGATTCCAAATTGAATAATAAGATTTACTTCCCGTTGTATCATATCCTCTACATAATATAGCATGTCTATCATCTGAATTAGCTGTATTTTTACATCCAAAATAAATTGGACTGTTGTTATTCATCTCTAATTTAACTGTTAATCCTGATAAAATACCTGTTCGACTTGGCGATAACCCTTTATATTTGCCATATGCAACAACTTGGTCTCTACTTAAAGATTTTTTCTTTAATGAAGTGAGAGAAGTTCCAGGATAAGCATGTTCCATAACTTTCTGAGCCTTTATCGTAGAGTCATTCTTTATATGTCTACAAATCGTAGCAGTCACATAAGCTGCACACCAAGGCTCAGAACCTTGCGTTTCAACAATTTTAACATTCAAGTATTTAGAATATGCAGTTCTAGCTGCAAGTGGCATTGAAAAGTTTATAGGCTCTTTGGCATTCACTATAGTCGTCATACCTTTGCTCATTGAGACAATGTAATTTTGACCAACATCTGAAGTGCTTCTTCCTTGATAATCAGAAAGAATTGTTGAAACCTTATTTTGGGTTACAGCATAGATATCTTCATACTTTCCGACCATGATTTTAGCAGGGTTATCAGTATTAGTAGTATTTTCTAATTCTTTAAATCCCTCTACTATTTCTATTTCCTCACTAAAAATTCCAGAGTATTCCCCTTCCTCATCGGTAAATACTCTATAAAATCCAACCAAATCTCCATCACTATATACCAAAAAATAATAGAGTTCATCCGTATGAGAATCAATAGCAAATGGCTGTCCTACTGAAAGCGTATTCAATGGGTATAAATCACGTAAAATCCAACCAATATTTTCTTCTGCGTATGTATATACTTCATCTGGTACAGTTTCAGAGGAAATATAAATACCTTCTGAGTTCTTATCCCCTGTATCTAAATCAGCTCCAAAAACGGTTAGTGGACATGCAATAATAAGAATAGCGATTAATATTGTATCAATGCCTTTTTTCATAAATATTTTCCTCCCAATAAATGATTTAATATAATTGAGTTGAATTTCATATATATTCATCGTACCATTTGCGCAGAAATTTGTCAATAGTCTGAATTTGCAATTCGTCACGGGATTTTAAAATTCAGACGCACTTTTTTCATCCATTTTTCCATGGCTCTGCCGTAGTTTCATTAGAATTATTGTTTTCCGCACACAAAAAGGAGCTATCGCCCTAACGGTTATTTTCCATTGATGCGTAGCTCCATTTTCTATATCCAATAGTCCTTAAATTGCATTCGCTTTCTTCACAGCTTTATCCACAGAGGTCATAACCGCAGAGGCAAAGCCTTCATCCACCAGAGATTTGTAACCTTCGATGGTGACGCCGCCCGGTGAACACATTTCGTTGACCCTTTCCTTCGGCTCATCGCCGGTCTCATCGAGAATCATAGCAACGCCCAGCATGTTTTTGATGACCATTTTCTTCGCGTCGCTTCTGCTAAATCCCGCATAGACACCGGCATCAACCAAAGCGTCCGCCATCTGGTACAGCCACATCGGTCCCGAACAACTGAAAGCTGTAAATTCACCAAACATGGACTCCGGCAAAATAATCGTCTGCCCCAGTGCGCCTAAAAATTCCAGTGCATAAGCTTTATCTTCTTCATTAATATTGGCATTAAGGCAAACTGCACTGTGCCCATTGCCGGACTGTCCCAAGGTATTTGGCATCACGCGGATTACCTTTCTATCTGCGCCCAGCACCTCCTCAATAGAGGCAATCTTTACACCAGCTGCAATGGACAGCACCACCGCATCCTCTTTCACGACGCCAACCAGCGACTGCAATACCACCGGCACAATTTTAGGCAGTACCGCTATGACAATCATATCCGCTGTTTTCATCGCTGCGCTGGCATCCACCAGCGCTTCCACGCCGTAAGTTTCTTTTAGATAATCACAGCGCTGCGGGTTTAGTTCGCTCACCGTAATATCACCGGCTTTTGCAATTTCTCTTTGCAAAAGGCTTCTGATAACGCCTTCCGCCATGTTGCCGCCGCCGCAAAATACGATCTTTTTACTCATTTTGTTCCTCCGTATGATAGGTCTACGCAAGTTCCAAAGTTGCCTTTACAAACTGCGCATCCGTCTTTGTTTCTTCTGCCAGATATGCAATATCCTCAGCAGTGAGATTTTCAGGGGCTACACCCGCCTCTTTGCAAGCTCTCTTAATCATTGACTGTCTAAATCTGTTGATGTCAGCCACCTGATGTTTAATCAGACCGGGATTTTCCGGCAGCACGATATTCACACCCGGCTTGTCTTCTGCCTGAGGATTTCCAAACTTAATCTCAATTCCATTGTCTCTTGCAAAATCAAGCTGCGGCTGAATATGTTTTCCAGCACCTGTATACTCGGTTTCACTGATAACGATAATCGCATCTTCCGGCATTTCCTGTGCCAGAGAAAAGGCTGCTGCAAGGGCAGTATTTCCTGCTGGTCCTCTTTCGAGACCTTCTAAATTGGCAAGAGCTTCTGTCATGTACATAACTTCTCCCTGCTTTACTGTAACATATTTATCGGCATAACGCAAAATTCTTGCTGCGCTGCGCGGTGTGTCGGAGTGGTCAGGTCCTGTTGCATGAGGCACGCCAAAGCCAGTGTGTCCTGTAGTGCAGGATTTTTTGTTAAACTGGGTGTCTGATGCCATGTGCAGTCCCGTCAAGTCAATGGAAGCTGCGATAATCTCTGTATCCGCAGAACCTGCCTTGATCAATCCTCTTGCGGTTCCTGTAATCATGCCGCCGCCTGCTGTAGTGCAGACAACTGCATCAGGATTTTTCCCTGTCATCTCTCTGCACTGCTCAGCAATTTCGTATCCAAGAGTTTCTACCCCTGCAATACCGAACGGCGAATACAAAGAAGCGTTGAAGTAACCAGTGTCTTCTAAGATAGAAAGGAATGAATAGAAGAGCTCCGGCCCTACGGTCAGCTGTACAACTTCTGCGCCATAGGCTTCACACTTTCTTGCTTTCTCTACAATTTCAGGCTGCCCGATGCCTTTTGAGTCATAGCACTCCTGCACGACAATGCACTTTAATCCCTGCATCGCTGCCTGAGATGCTACAGCAGCACCATAATTTCCTGAAGTTGCAGCCATTACGCCCTTGTAGCCCAGCTTCTTTGCGTGTGCCACTGCGCAGGCTGCTCTCCTTGCCTTAAAGGATCCGGAAGCGTTTGCTGCTTCGTCCTTTGCAAAAATTCTAGCACCATATCCCGGCTTCGCATATTTTCTTGCAAGCTCTGTCAGGTTTCTAAGCTCAATGAGCGGCGTATTTCCTACTGCAGTCTTTGCCTGAATCTTTGCTACTTCTTCTACTGTATATCCGGTCTTTGCCATGAGTCCTTCATAGTCGAAAGCGACAGAGCCCGATTCAAATTCGTTATAGTCGATTCCCAGAGCTTTCAGGTTGATTTCTGCGGATCTTGCCATTACGGAATCGTAATCTTTTGGTAATGCCATTATTTCTCACCTCCGAACATGATTTCTCTCAGCTGTTTATCAATGTCTATAATTTCCGGCACGAATTTGCCGTAGCTGTGGGTATAGTAAGGTCCCTCTTCAATCAAGGTGCCCTTTACCAGTCTTCCCACTGCAGTCTTTACAGTTACTTCATCTCCTACTTCTGCAGCTTCTTCCTGCAAAAATCCCTTTGTCCACTGCTGCAGATCACATCTCTGTGTATCTTCCGGGATTTTAGCAGTTCTTTCTGCGGCTTTCAACACGATTGCGTGAATGCGCACCCAGTCTCCTCTTTTTGCCATGTTACTTTTCTCCTTGTACTATTTATAAACTCTTCTGCAATGTTCTTGCAATAATGTTATCCTGAATATCCTTTTCCAGATCTACGAAGTAAGCGGAATAGCCTGCAACTCTCACCAGAATGTTGCGGTACTTCTGCGGATCCTTCTGCGCTGCCAGCAGGGTTTCATCATCCACAACGTTGAGCTGAATATGCTGTCCGTGCTGGTCGTCAAAGTAAGTCTTTACGACAGTTTCGATGATTTCAAGACCTTTTTCACCCTTTACAATCGCCGGGTCAAACCGCTGATTTACCAGTACGCCGCTCTGTGCAAGCAGCGGATCAATTCTGCCAAGAGATTTTACCACAGCAGTCGGTCCGTTCACATCCATGCCGATCATCGGGGAAGCGTTGTCAGCAAGCGCTGTGTACGCTTTTCTTCCATCAGGCAGGGCGCCGATGAGCTGCCCCAATACTACGTTGTAGGACTGGGTGGAAATTACCATGGTATACTTTGCGTCACGGCCGTCGGTGTGCTTCGTAATCTGGTCGTTGCAAAGCTTTGACAGCCAGTGAGCGTAGCAGTCCACCTCTTCAATATCGTTGCCGTACTTCGGCGCTTTGTTTATGAGCAGCTGACGCAGGTTTTCCTTACCCTCAAAGTCCGTTTCCAGAAGATCCATCAGTTCCGCCATAGACAGATACTGCTTGTTGAATACGCATTCCTCAATCGCTGCCAGAGAGTCTGCAATGTTTGCAATACCAGTGATGGCAACAGCGGAATATCTATGCTCTGCGCCTCTTCTCTGCAGCACAGTTCCCTTTTCGATACAGCCGTGTGTGAAGCAGGAGCCTGTAATCGTCGGCGCTGTCCATGCGTGGCAGGATACGATTCTGTCAAAGAGTTCCACAAACTTGTTCATGAAGAAATCCTGCTGAATTTCGTAAGCGTCCATAATCTGCTTCACAGAAGTAAAGGTTCTCACATCTCCTGTCTTTGGTCCAATCTGCTTTCCTGAAATCGGATCCACGCCGTTGTTCAGGGTAATCTCAAAAACCTTGCTTGGATTAAAATATCCCGCATTTGACTGGAAATCGGTAATACCCGGTACACTCGGTTCGATACAGCCGCAGATACCCCAGTTTCTTGCATCTTCCAGAGAATGCCCCAGAGAAAGCAAGTGGGAAATGTTGGTGCTGTCGTTAAAGAATGCCGGATGGCTTCCTCCCTTTCTCGCTACAGCCAGCGCCAAACGGAAAGTTTCTTCGTCAACGCCATCATGGTAACGGAAGGATACGCAAGGCTCTTTAGTCTGCAGATCTTCCATGCAGTGTAGAATCAGTCTGGTCAGATCGTTGCAGCCGTCGCTGCCGTCAGGCAAAACGCCGCCGATCATCATGTGAATCCAGAGTGGGCAGCCCGGATATGCGATAGATTCTCTGGTGGTGCGAACCTCCCAAAGTTCTGCAATTTTTAGCTTAAATTCGTGTACTAAGTCAGCGATAAATGCTTCTTCCACGCCGTCAGCTAAATCCTGTTTATAGAACGGATACATGTACTGGTCAAATCTGCCCAAGCAGTTATCGTTGCTGTTATATTCCATCTGCAAAGCAAGATGGGTAAACCATACCAGCTGGGCTGCCTGGTGGAAGTTCTTCGGTGCATTTTCCGGCACAACGCGGCAGTTTTCAGCAATAGTCAAAAGCTGCGCTTTTCTTTCTGCGTCGGTGCAGTCTGCCGCCATGACTTCAGCCAGTTTTGCATATCTGTGAGCGAAACGAATGATAGCTTCCATAACAATAATCATCGCTTCCCATGTGTAGCGCTTTTCCATCTGTTCGATGTTCATCTTTTCAATGCCGGCGATATTTGCCTTGCACTGATCGATATAGAAGCGGTAGCCCTTTGTTACCAGTTCATCGTAAAAAGGCGCATGGTTCATGGTGGACTTGTTGGAAACGCCCTTTGTAAAAATCCCCAGGTTTACCATTTCGTCCATGTCAGGGTCTGCTAAAGCTGCGGTCAGATCGCCAAAAGCTCTGCCTTCCCATTTCTTCACAATCTCTCTCAGTTCTTCCTTTTCACCTGGCATAAACTTCAGATTGTCAGACTCTCTGGTGTCCAGTTCCTCTAAATCATCGCGAAGCCATGCAGTCATATCAGGATACAGCGGCGTACCGTGAAGACGAGAAGCCAAATGACCTGCCAGAACAGAATCTTCATCGATAAAAATCTTCTTATTATCCAGCACATAGGCAAAAGACTTTGCCCTTCTGATCATAAACGGCTCCATGGACGGCTGACTGTAAAAGTCCGTAATCAGTCTTGCACGGTCCAGACAAATTGTAACCGGTGTATCTCTTACCTTCTCACTCAATCTTACAATTCTTTCAGAAATCATTTTACTACCTCCTTATTATTGTTTTTCATCCAAAAACACTCTTTTCCATATTTATTTAACACTTCGTTCGCGCATTTTACTCGTGCCCGCATTTCCTCATCACTTGGCGTTCCGATATCAGAAAGGGCATAGCTTCGTCCCAGTGCCTTGTACTTCGGCGTTCCGAAATCGTGGTAAGCGAGCAATTCATACTCTTTTGCTGTAGGCAAGTTCCCCACAAATTCTGCAATTGCCCTGATATTTTCCTCGCTGTCTGTACAACCGGGTACCACCGGCGTTCTGATAGTAAGGGGAATACCAAAGGCAGAAATCTTTCTGATGTTGTCAAGAATCAACTCGTTGCTCACGCCTGTCAGTTCCTCGTGCACGCCGAGATCCATATGCTTCACATCCATGAACATGCCATCGATATAAGGCAAAGCCTCCTCAAACTCTTCATAGACCCCAAAGCCGCAGCTTTCCACCATGACGTGGATTCCTTTCTCCTTGCAGCGTTTTGCAATATCCCGCAAATAACCGCCCTGCATCAGTGGTTCTCCTCCGGAAAAGGTCACGCCGCCTCCAAACCTGGCATAAAAAGGTTTATCTTTTTCAATTTCCTTATATAATGCCTCCACCGTATATGCTTTTCCGCTGATCTTCTTCGCCTCAGCATAACAAATATCGGTGCACTGCATGCAGTTTGTACAAAGACTGCGATCTATTGTACCGTCATCGCAGATTGCATTTTCCGGGCAGACTTTTCTGCAAAGACCGCACCCCACGCATTTAACGCGGGATTCCATAATCTCCGTCTCAAAGTTTTGAGACTCTGGATTTGCGCACCATTTACATCGAAGTGGACATCCTTTGAAAAACACCAGTGTTCTCAGACCTGCCCCATCGTGAATGGAACATCTCTGTATGTTAAAAATCATGCAGTGTACTCCTTTTCATTCTTTATGCACTTTATATAAAAGCAAATTCCGTGCCAAATAAAATCATTGAGAAAGACCAGTCTTTCGTGTAAAATGATAAAAAAAACATGGTGTTCAGCCGGATTTTTTTAGTCAAAACGGCGAAAAAATCCGCAGTATGTACTATTTTCGTTACAGTTTTTTGCTGCTGTTTTGCTGTATAATTGACTTTCTCATAAAAACACTGTGTTTTGTGCTATTTTTGACACAATATTTTCAAGAGCTGCTCAATTACAGAGACACCTTCCCCTTTTTATAGCTTTTTTCCCTATAAAAACCACTGGCATATTTTTTGCTTGTATATATAAATGAAATAAAATCGTCATAAAGATAGAAAGGACCCGTAATAATGAAAGCGAAAAAACTTTTTAGAACAATCGAAACCCACACCTTAGGACAACCTACCCGAAATGTCGTCAGCGGATTTCGTAAAATTCCTGGAAATACCATGCAGGAAAAATTTGAATATATGAGAGATAAAGAAGACTGGTTCCGCAAGGTTTTGATGTTCGAGCCAAGAGGCAGCGAAATCATGTCCGGCACTCTGATTACAGAGCCCTGTACGCCCGGCACCGATGTAGGTGTGCTTTACTTTGAAGCCAGCTGCTGGCTGCCAATGTGCGGTCACGACACCATGGGCGTCACAGTCGCCCTTATCGAAGCAGGTCTTGTTGATGTGCAGGAACCGGTTACTACCATCAAATTGGATACTCCTGCCGGTGTCATCACTGTAAACGCAAAGATAAACGACGGCATCGTAGAAGAGGTTTCATTCCTTAATGCGCCGGCGCTGGTTCTAAAGCAAGATGTAACCGTGCAGACCGAAGCCTTCGGCCCATTGACCTTGGATATTTCCTGGGGCGGCAATGTGTACGCAATTCTGCCTGCTGAAAAGGTTGGTCTTGACATCAATCCGTCAAATTGTGGCAAATTCATCGAAATTGCCCAGTCGCTGGCAGCAGACATCAACGAACAGGTGGAGATTCATCACCCAACCCTGCCGTTTGTAGACAGAGTTACCCATGTTGAATTTGCAGGTCCTGCAAAGAGCGAAGACGCAGATATTCAGAACATCGTTGTAGCTCTGCCTAAGGTTATAGACCGTTCCCCTTGCGGTACAGGTACTTCCGCAAAAGCTGCTCTACTTTACGCTGAGGGCAAGCTGAAAGCCGGCGAAAGTTTCGTTCATGAAAGCGTAATCGGCTCTAAATTCAAATGCGAAGTCGTAGAAGAAACTACCGTAGAAGGCATTCCTGCCATTATTCCAAGAATCACCGGAAATGCATGCATCACCGGTTTTGCAACCTGGATTCTTGATCCAAAGGACCCGTTCCAGGAAGGATTTTTGCTGGATGTATAAGAATAAACGACTGCTTAATCTAAGGTATAAAGGTCTCCATGCTTTTTACTGGATGCTCTACTGCTTGTCTACTGCTTTTATTACAGTGTTTCTGCTGGCGCAAGGGCTTTCTGCTGCAAGTATCGGCGTCATCGTGGCGCTAAGCAATATTCTTGCAGCGGCAGGTCAGCTGGTGGTAGGCAATGTAACAGACAAATACAAAAAAGTCACTTGGCGAAATGCCATTTTAGGAATCGGTGTGCTGCAGCTTGCTTGCCTCTTTCTGCTGATTATTTGCAGCGGCAGCTTTTTGATAAACGTGGGAGTTTACCTACTGTTTACCATTTTGGTATATTTTCAGATGCCCCTTGTCAATTCCGCCGCCTTTGCCTATGAGGCAAGCGGAATCTCTGTAGATTTTGGCAGCGCCAGAGGCATGGGCTCTGTGGCATATGCGCTGATTTCCTATATTGCCGGGCAAATGATTTCTGCAACTAGTGAGCAAGCTATCATTTATTTGAGCATGGCAGTTCTCATCGGTCTTCTTCTGGTGACAGGCTCCATGCCCAGCGGCAATCATACCGCTTCAGAATGTACTGCAGACGCAACAGCGCACCAGGACCACAAAAGCGGCATGGTGCAGTTTGCCCGAAAATATCCGACCTTCATGGTAACGCTCTTTGGCATCGTTTTATTGATGTCATTTCATAACATCGTACATACTTATATGATACAGATGATAGAGCCTCTCGGCGGAGACAGCGCGGCTATGGGTACCGCCTTTTCCATCGAAGCCTTGATGGAGCTTCCAGTTATGTTCGGATTTTACAAGCTAATTCAACGGTTTTCCCCAAGCGCACTGATTGCCTTTGCAGGCGCAGCCTTTATTCTGAAAGCGCTGGCCTATATCATCGCTGGCAGCGTCACCGGTATCTATCTGGCGCAATCCCTGCAAATGCTTAGCTATGCGATTTTTATCTCTGCCTCGGTGTACTACGCCAACGAAAAAATGGAAACAAGCGACCAGGTGACCGGTCAAAGCTATATGACCGCATCTATCTCTATCGGCGCCGTAGTCGGCAACTTAACCGGCGGAATTGTGCTCAGCACTGCCGGCGTCGACGCTCTGCTTTACTTCGCCTTAGGACTGAGCGTTGCTGGTGCAGCCATTACCGGACTTGGCGTTCGGAAGAAGTAAATAAGAAAGTCGGCTACGCCGATTCTACGCAAAGGTAGACTTTCTTGATATTCCGGAAATATCGAAAATCGATATTTCCTACATAATAAAAAAACAACCACGCGTCCAACGCGTGGTTTTCATTTATACAATGAGACAGCATAATTTTCACGATGCTGTCTCCGTTTATAAAACTTCTATTATTCGTTTCACATAAAGTGACTCCGCAAAGCAAAAATATGTTTTGCAGAAAAACGCATAAATATCTTTAAAAAATGTAAAAGAAACACTTCAATAGAAGTCTCATACCAACATTTCTCATTTTCAAACAAAATTCTAACGTAAACCAAGTGTTATCCAACGAATATTCTTCAATTTCAGGTTGAATTACACCTATCCACAGTCAAGTTCTATGTCGGTTACTATAAATTTTCCTTTTTTTGTGTCCACAAAGGGTAAAGTTCTGCAAAAGAAAAATCAGGTTCAAAAACCTCACTTCCGATTCACAACCACAATCCCTGCGCTGACAAGAAGCAGCGCCAGTGCAGTAGCAGGCGTCATCACTTTCTCACCGAGGAAAATTGCCGACAGCATAACGCCAAACACCGGAATGGTGAAGCCATAAATAGTAATTTTACTTACCGGGTTATATTTCAGCAGATTCGCCCAAATGCAAAAGGTCACCATGGAAGTAACCGACAGATAGAGCAGCAGCAGCGCCGATACCAAGGTAAACCCGCTCACCCTGCCGCCCATGCAAAGACCCATTGCAATCAGAAGAATGCTTCCAAAGAGAAGCTGATAAGCCGTAATTGCGCCGGGGCTTTCTCTGTGCGAAATCATCTTCAAAGTCACCGAGCTGACTCCGTAAGCCGCTGAGCAGAGCAGCACCATGCCCTCTCCCATAAGGGTAACGCCGCCTCCAAAGCCATCGCCACCCAGATTTACGATGACAATTCCCGCAAAACCAACCACACAACCCAAGGCTTTTCGCCGGTTCATTTTCTCATCTCTTGTCATAAAATGCGCTGCGATAATACTGAAAAATCCGTTTGCTCCGTTAATCACAGAACCCTTTGTTCCGGTCGTATTAGAAAGTCCTATGTAAAAGCAGATGTACTGCACCGTCGTTTGCAAGAACCCCTGCACCATAATATAGGGAATGGAACTCTTCTGAATGGACAAAAGCCTTCGCTCTTTAACACTGAAAAAAGCAAACGTCAGCACGCCTGCCGCAAAAAAGCGATATCCCGCAAAGAGAATTTTGCTGCCAGAATCTTCAATTGCAAGCAATGCAAATCCCTCTTTAATGGCAGGAAAAGCACTGCCCCACAGAGCACAAGTCAGCAAAGCCAGCAGCACGATTGCCGCTGGCTTTGTGAAGATGTTTGTTGAGGTACTTTTATCTTTCATCTTCTATGCGCCTTTCTTACTGAAACGACGCGATGGTTTCTACAATAGTATCAAGGTTGTTATCTGCATTAACACCCATAGCTGTTAGTTTGTCAGTCACATCAATCGGAACATCACTTCCATCCATGGCTTCGTTGAGTCGTCCACCCATGAGCACGTGGGTATCTTCCATGCCTGTACGCTTCAGCTCTTCCATTAAGTCCTTCGCAAAGCTGTATGCCATACCGTTATAGGTACTCATGCAAAGAACCTTACTGCCGGTTTCAACCAGGGTATCTGCAATTTCTCCGATGGAAACGGATACACCCAGGTCGAAGACCTTTGCCCCCGCTTTGCGAAGATAATTTCTGATGACTTCTTTTCCGAACTCGTGCACGTCGGTGGAGCCTACGACAACAGCAACACCAGATAGAGGTCCGTCGCCCTCAAAGTTCTGTTTAGCCAGAGCCTCGTCCTGAATTTTATTGATTGTCTGCACAATGCTGGTTGGCATAACCGGAACTCTTGTGCGCATTGCCTCTTCATCTTTCCTTCCTGCACCGAAAGCGATTTCAAGCTGCTCCGGTCCGATGGCTTTCAGCACCGATACAATTTCTCCGCCGTGGTTAATATCAACGCCCAGATCATCCAGTGCATTCATAACCCGTTCAAAGAACTGATTTGCACCAACGACCAGCTTTTCTGCATCAGCATTGACCTTTTCCCAGTTGATGTAACGTGCATAGTACGGTGCTTTTTCGATGACCATATCCATGGTCAGCTGGGCTTCGATAATTTCCTTCGGCTCCGGAATTCTGATTGCCTCTGTGAAAGGCACCGGCGCAACCGCATAGCCGGACGGATACATCAGCTGGCAAGCCACATCAGGCAGCGCATAAGCGCAAAGAGCCGCATAATTCCTCGGCAGGCAGAATCCGTAGTCGATGGTATTTCCGTTTACAAAAGTGCCCGGCGTGCCATACTTGTTAATCATGCTCAGCGCTCTGTTGAATACGATACGAAGGAATGAGTCACTGAACAGATTTCCGTAGCAGTGAGCCAGTCTGCCGCCCATCAAATCCTCTGCCACGTAGCGTTCCAGCTTTGCCCAGCCTAAAAGATTTGCTACATCGTGGAACTGTGCGCCATAGCCGTCGTCCAGATTACAGTGCATGCAAACACCCTGGTCTTTAAACTCGCCCATAATCGCCATGGCTTTGATATAATCTTCGGTACGGTAATCTTCCATTTCAAGACCCGGATATTCGTAAGTAAAATACTGGGCAAGGTTGCCGATGGAAGTTACACCCGCATTTAAGGCATTGGTTACATTTTCAACACCGTTTAAGGAGCCGATCATGTGGTCGCCAAGATGAGGATGCACAGGTACTACCTGTCCCAAACGGCTCCATTCCTCCGGCGTATTTAAAATCAAGCTGCCGCTTGCCTGAAATCTGTCGCGATACTGCTCGGGCACTCCCATAATCCAGTCGCAGCAAATGCCTAAACGGTCGATACCTGAGCCAGCTTCTTTCAGTCCGTTATATACTGCGCGAATACCGTCTTCCGTCACGTCCCATGAATTCCAGCCGATGACGGAGTGCTTCATGATTTTGCCGGCTTCCATCATTTTCTGCTTATATTCCACTTCCGATTTTACACCGTACTCCTTCATAAACAGGGTTTCCCCTATGGTAATTTTCGACGCAATTTTCTTCGCATCGGAACGAATTGTCTTCATATCCGGCAATTCTTTTTCGTTATATCTTCTCTTGATTTCAATGTCCATTCAGCTTCTCCTCTCACTTTCTGCCGATGCTTTCTTTCATAATCGCAAGGGCCGTATCCTCATCGTATGCTCGCAAAAGTCCCGCCGCAAAGAAAATGTAATCCTCATCAACCAGCGTTTCAAGACGCTCCGGCAGCAGAACTGTATTTTTTTCCTTCTCGCAAATCTCCGCGTTTTTCAAAATCTTCTCGGCTGCTGCTTTCCCATTATTGACGAGAATGCCTCCAGTTCCAATAATCTTTCGGATTTCCGACAGATTCTTTCCCCGCTGCACCAGATTGCAGCCGCCGTAAAACTCTTTCGTGCAGGTGCCGGCGTGACGTCTTGCAGAAATGCCTACGGCATTTGCTGCGATTTCAAGATCAATTTTTCTTTCCGCCTCCGAATCCGCTACGTATTCCCGAACTTTGGTTCTTTTCTCTATGGCCTCTTCCACTTCTAAAACAGACATTCCGCATTTTCTCGCAAAAGTCTCTGCCCCCACTTCCTGTAAAAGACACGAAGAAGACTCTCTCATGCCCATGTCGCCCTCCACCGTTCTCTTGGCAAAAGGCTCCGGCGCGCCGACCTTCTTTGCGCCCGAGTAGCTTTCGTTTTCTGCAAAAGAATAAATATCAGTGGTTGCACCGCCAATATCAGCCAGCATGTAAGGACCGATTCCCTCTTCTCGTTCTGTGCCTCTACAAAGAAGTTCCCCTGCCGCCAGCACCGCCGCTGGCGTCGGCACGATAGGTCCGTCAACGACTTTCTTCACCACGCCGACACCCTTCATATTGGTAATTCTGCTCATAAACAAATCTCGTATAATGGAAACCGCAGAGTCAATGTTCAACTTACCAATATCAGGTATCATATTCTCCGCAAGGAAACACTCCTTACCATGGCCTTGAAACATTTGCCGCACAGTCTTTGCCGCCTCGGAATTGCCCGCATAAATGACAGGAATGTGCAGCATGCTTTCCCTAATCAGCTTTGCATTTTCCAGCACCAAGGCACTGTTGCCGCCTTCGTAGCCGCCGCACAAAAGCAGAATTTCTGCATCCGCCGCAAGGACCGCAGCAAGGTCAGATTCCGTAAGTCTTCCGGTGCACGTCTGTACCACCTTGCCGCCTGCTCCAAAGCTGGCGTTTCTGCCGGCTTTCATACTGAGAGATTCCGTCAGACCGCAGACTGCAATCCGAAGACCTCCTGCCGCACTGCTTGTAGAAAGCTTCAGCGCATCTTTCAGGTTCTCCTTTCCCAGCACAGACTCCGCCGCACTAAGGCATTGATTCAGTGCAATCCCTGCGTCCTCATGAACCGTAGACGGGTATTTGTCCGATAAAACCACCCGCCTTGCATTAAGATCCACACAGACTACCTTTGTATATGTGCTTCCAAAATCTAACAAAACTGCAAAGTTCAAGTTTCTCTCCTTTAGTTATCATCCATAGATTTTTCGTCATTATGGCATATAAAGCAATTAAAGCAATGTTCATGCCAATTTCTGATACCGGCTTAAAATCCCCATTTTCAGCCATTCTTTCTGATTTCAACTGCATTCTATATCAAACATTCTACCATGTTTGTGTTCTTTTTGATACACCCTGCCACTACGACAATTTTTCGTACCAAACGTGACACACTTTCCTGTCTATTTTGCCGCTCCTTCTTTTGACACTGTGCAATTTATGTTACAATAAGGCTATATTGCAGGTGTATTCACAGAAAAGGAGTTCCTATGGCTGATTCAATCCATACCATTCAGGTCATTGAAAACTTGGTATCCAAACAAAAACCCCAGAAAATCCTCGGCAAGCATGCCTATGTACAGCAGCTGTTTCAAACCCTGCATGAGCAGATTCAGCTGCCCTGCAGCTTTGCTCTTTTTTGCACTGCGGACGGTCTGATTCTAAACGTCCTACAGGAAAATTCGGCTGATTCGCAGAATTCGGGCATTCATCCGGGACTCAGGCTGCCTCTGGATTTCCTGCCTGCTGCATGTCCTGATACGATTTACTACGACACAGTTTCAGGTTACGTTCTCATCACCTTAACCGCACCAGAGGAAGAGACAGGGGTTAAAGCTTTCCTTTCAAAGATTTGCACCTATATGCAAATCTTTGATGACTATGTAAAGGAAAATCGCCAGCTTTGGGACAGCCTGGACGCTGTGAAAAAATCAATTTCCATTTACGATAAAGACGCTACCCTGCTCTACGCCAATCAGTATTTTTGCAATTATCTTCACATCGCCAATAGAGAACAGGTCATCGGACGCTCCATCGAGGATGTTATCAAAAGCGCTGGCACCAAGGTTCATTCCATCGATACCAACACCAACAGGTTAAAAATGCACGACGTTTTACGCAAGGGCGAGGAGGTCATCGACTGGGAGGTTCGCATCTTATCGTCAAAAGGCGATACACAAATCGCAGGCAACGACATGTACCCGGTTCTCGATGAAAACGGAACTGTTACGGGTATGGTGGAAATCACCCATTCCAGACAGCAGTCCCTCGACAGCGCAAAAAAACTGGTAGGTCTTTCCGCCGAATACACCTTTGAAAATATCATCGGAACAAGCACCCCCATGCGTGAAAGCATTCGCACCGCAAAGGACTACGCCAACAGTCCTCTTAGCCTTTTGATTACCGGCGAAAGCGGCGTCGGCAAGGAGCTCTTTGCCCAAGCTGTTCATAATTACAGTGACCGTAGAAAAGGACCATTTGTTGCCCTAAACTGCGCCAGCTTTCCGGAAAACCTCATCGAGAGCGAACTCTTCGGCTATGTAGGCGGCGCATTTACCGGCGCTTCTAAAAACGGACAAATCGGTAAATTTGAGTTAGCAGACGGCGGCACGCTGTTTTTAGATGAAGTCGGCGAACTTCCTTTTCACTTCCAGTCTAAGCTGCTTCGCGTGCTGGAAACATGGACCATTACCAGAATCGGCAGCACAAAACCATTTCCTGTAAATGTGCGCCTTATCGCAGCTACCAACCGCAATCTGGAAAAAATGGTCGAGGAAGGACTTTTCCGTCAGGATTTGTACTATCGACTGCAGATTCTCAACATCATCATTCCTCCCCTCCGCAATCGAAGAGAGGATATTCTGCAGATTTCCGAGGAGCTTCTTCGCCAGGGAAGAGCCCCAGGCAGCTTGCAGGAAAAAACCTTGACCGAAGACGCAAAACAGATTCTGCTGAGTTATGACTGGCCCGGCAATGTGCGCGAACTTAGAAATGTGCTTTCGCGTGCAGCCCTTCTTTCCAAATCCAGCTTCATCACCAGAGACGTACTGACTGCCTCCATCTTTGCAAGCGGCTCAGATGCACGGCTTTCCTACGAGCAAAGCCTTCCGGACAGCACTCTGTCCGCCGAAGCAAGACTGGCGCAAAGGCAGCAGGAGGTCGAAGCTGCAGGCGCAAATCTTCTAAAGGAAGCCATCAGCATAGCGGGAGGAAACAAGTCCAAGGCTGCAGCCCTTTTAGATATGTCCCGCAATACTTTTTACCGTATGTTAAAAAAATACAATCTTGAATAGCACGCAAAAGGGAGATGCTTCAAAACAGAATGAAGCATCTCCCTTTTTATCTGTTGTAATATAATTTACATGACCCGAATCAACACCATATAGCAAATCGTACCTGCCAGAATCGACAGAATGGTACTGTGTTTCCATTTATGCAGGATGGCTACTAGCGCCACAGAAATCACCTCTGGGATTCCGTGGGTGCCGTCAAGAAAATCTATTCCCTTTAGACAGTAGACCACCAACATTCCCATGACTGCATAAGGCAGCACGTCTCCCAAATAGAGAATTATTTTCGGCGTTCCTTTTGAAAACAGCACAAAAGGCAGAAAGCGAAGGAGCATGGTGCCAAGGGTCATCACTGCAATAAGCCCCAGGGCATGAGATGTACTAATCATGCTGCGCCCTCCTCTCCAGTGGCTTCTTTGCAAGAAGAAGCGCTGTCGTAATCAAAATCATGGCAGGAATGAGGAAGTAATCCGCTCCAAACACAAGAAGACACACGACGGAAATTCCAAGACCCGATAGAGCCGGAATGTGTTCTCGCTTTCCCTCCCACTGTTCTACAAAGATGACCACAAACAGCGCCGTCATGGAAAAATCAATTCCCGTGCTGTCAAAAGACAAGGCATTTCCAAGAAAAGCACCCAAAAAACTGCCAAATACCCAGTAGCTTTGGTTCATCATGGAGACCAGGAAATAGTACCATTTTTCGTCAACATGCTCCGGCACCTTGGTGCTGCACACCAGCGAATAAGTCTCGTCTGTCAGCGCAAAAATCGCATATAGCTTCTTGATTCCTCCCAGCTTTTCATAGCGTTTCAGCATGGATACCCCATAAAAGAGATGTCTGGCATTTACCATCAAAGTCATCAGCCCTGCTGAGATCAGTGACGCACCGCCGCTAAGAAGCCCCACGCCCACATACTGCAAGGAGCCTGCATAAATGAGGACGCTCATCAAAATTGCCCACAACGAGCTGTATCCCTTGTCCGCAAGAAGCACCCCAAAGCCGATTCCAAGAACGATATATCCCGCCATGACCGGCAGCGACGAAATAAAGCTATATTTTACCGTCTCCCGATTCAAAGTCTGTTTCCTCCAATTTCCTGCAATTACTCAAATCCCGGCGCCCGCACTTGCCGCCTGCAAAGCACGGGTAAATGCGCCGGATAGCTTTTTACATTTTATCACATTCTTTGATTTTTGCATAGCGGGCAGGCGGAATTGTCAAGTGGACAAGGTGTCGCAAGCTAATGCCATGCACGGTTCACTTAAGCACAAGAGAAAAACTGCAGTGCCTAAACGAAACATTTTCTTGCTTTGCAGATTTTTTCAATATATCCTTTAAAAAAAGGAAAACGCCCACTGCATATGATGAACTCTTGAAAAAGTCCGTTGAAAAGAAGGATTTTATTGGCTCTATTCCCAATAAAATCCTTCTTTATATTCCAAAAATCTAGTGTAATACCTCGCTAAAAGCTTTTTCACTTCGCAGACAGTTTATTTTTTCCTTTTTTTGATGCAACAAAGGGTATAGTTCTGCAAAGACAATTATTGTTTCGGAAAGCTCTCCCTCCTCCAGCAAAATTCGACAGAAAAAGGTTAAAATACACCATTTCTAAAAAAGCTACAAAGTGTATACTAAAAGGTAACGAAAGGAGCAAATTTATGAAAAATCAAACCTTAGAGATTATCTTTAACCGATCATCCTGCCGGAATTTTTCAGAAAGAAAAGTCAGTCAAAATGATTTGGACGAAATGATCGCCGCAGGACTCAGCGCCCCCTCCTCCGGAAATTTCCAGGCATATTCTATCATTCATGTGACAGATGCCGAAAAAAAAGCCAGGCTGGCACAGCTTTCCTATAATCAAAAATTTATTGAAAAAGCGCCTGTTGTTCTTCTTTTCTGCATTGATTTTCGCCGAATGAAACAGCTGGCAAGCAAGTACCCTTTTCCCCTTCGCAATGCAGACTCCTTTACCGAATTATGGTTCATTCTTATGGAAATCGGCATGGTTATGCAGAATATGTGTATTGCAGCGGAATCAAAAGGAATGAAATCAATCTGCGTAGGAAATCCTATCAGTTACATGGAAGAATTATCAAAACTTTGCCAGCTGCCTTCCTATGTATGCCCTGCACTAATTTTATGTATAGGCTACCCTGCTCAAGAAAAGAAACCTATGAATAAGTATGCCGGAAGTTTGCTGGTTCATGAGAATGTATATCGTGACGTTTTGAATCAAGACCTGGAAGCTTCTTTTCAGGAACATTTCAAAAACTGGAAAAAACCATTGAGCGAAGAAAGTCTGCAGGCATTTTCTGAAAGCTGCAAAGCCTGGAGTGGAGAATCCTTTGAAAACTATGCTGTGAATCAGATTCGAAAACAAGGATATTTCAACTACTACCAATATTTTATCAGCATTTTCTACAGAGAAACTCCTGATATGATGACAAATACAGATTATCACAAATATTTTAAAAATCAGGGCTTCAACTGGCTGGAAACAGATTCCCCAAACCGCAAAATCTGACATATACACATTAAAAAGTTGCATTGTGCTAAATTTTCAGATATTTATAATGGGATTAGGAGGTGACAATTATGAATTATGATTTACGAATCAAAAATGGACAAGTTATTACAGAAGATGGTCTGCAGCGAGTAGACTTATCTATCAAAGACGGAAAAATCGCGCAGATTGGCAAAACACTCAAATCTGATACCGCTTCCCGCGAAATTGACGCGCAGGGGCAGTACGTGCTGCCGGGATTTGTCGATCCCCATGTACATCTCAACGATCCCGGTCTGACCAACAGCGAAGATTTCTATACGGGAACCTGCGCTGCTGCGGCAGGAGGAATCACCACAGTTTTAGAGCATCCCCTGACCTTTCCTCTTCCGGATAACTTGAAAGCTTTTGAAGAAAAAAAAGAAATCGGAAAGCAAAAAGCAATTGTAAATTTTGGACTCTTTGGAGCCTGCTCTGCCAGCAACGAGGACGAAATGGAAAAAATGCTTGAAAGCGGTGCTGTTGCTTTTAAAACGTTCCTGACCTATTCCCCGGAAATCCCAAAGCTAGACGACGGACAGCTCTTAGAACGCATGAAATTTCTGGCAGACTACCCTACCATCCTTGCAATCCACTGCGAAAACAACGATATTGTAGAATACTGTACCGCACGGCTTCAGGCAGAAGGAAAAACAAAGCCGGAAGACTATCCAGACGGCAGACCGGAAATTGCTGAGCTTGAAGCAGTTTCCAGAATGTGCCTGCTGGCAAAGGCGACCGGCTGCAGCGTCAATATCGCTCACTGTACCTTAAAAGAGGCCGTAGACATCGTTTGCCAAACGAAAAAACAAGGCGCTGACCTGTCAGTAGAAACCTGTCCGCACTATTTGGTACTGAACCGTTCCATGCTTCCTGCGCTCGGTGTATTTGGTATCTGCAATCCGCCTCTTCGCCAAGAAGAGCGGGTTGAAGAGCTTTGGAATTGTATCTTTGACGACAAAATTGACTGGATTTGCAGCGACCATGCCACCTACACCATCGAAGAAAAGATGGCAGGTAAAGAGAACGCCTTTCTTGCGCCTGCCGGTGTCACAAGTCTGGAACTGTGCTATCAGCTTTTTTTCAGCGAAGGCGTTATCAAAAGAGGGCTATCTCTGGAAAAATTTGTCGCGCTAACCAGTACTAATGCCGCGAAGCGTTATCATCTATATCCGCGCAAAGGTCGAATCGCCGTAGGCGCAGATGCGGATCTTGCGATTTTGAATCCAAATCTGATGTGGACGGTCAACGATGAAAATTTGAAACAGATGATAAAGTGGAGTCCTTATCACGGTATGCAGGTGAATGGGAAAATTACCCATACTATTGTTGCCGGCACAGAGGTGTATAACGGGACTGACATTCTCGCAGAAAAAGGCAGCGGAACCTTTATCGCGCCAGAGGGAAAGGTGGACTAAATGAGGATTTTACTGGTAAACCCCAATTCTTCTGCTATCGTAACGGAAACCTTAAGAGCTGCCATAACTCCTTTGCAGACGGAAAAACTGCAAATTGATGTTGTTCACTGCTCTAATGTGCCAAAGGCGATTGTAACTTCTCACGATGAGATGAAAGCAGGTCTGTCTGTAACAGATCTGCTCATCAGGGAAGAACCCAACTTCGACGCTGCTATCATCGGCTGTTTTGCCGATCCAGGACTTCGCGCTGCCAGAGAGCTTATTAGAAAGCCTGTAGTCGGTCTTTACGAAAGCAGCGCCATTTTCGCCAGGTTATCTGGCCGCAGATATTCCATTATTGCCTCCGGCAATGAGTCAGATATTTCCCCCTGGATTGGCAGCGTACGGGATTTAGGCGATACAGAAAATCTGGCTTCCATCCGTTATATCAATTCCACAGTGGAAGATTCCGTAACTGCATCCGATGAGCGAATCTATCAGATCATTGACCAATGCCGAAAGCAAGATGGTGCCGACGCTGTAATTCTAGGCTGTGCCGCTTTTGCAGGAAAAGGAAAACGATTATCGGAAGCTGCAGGAATTCCCGTCATCGACGGCATCTGCGAATCAGTTCAAATGGCAGAAATGATGGTATCTTACAGGAGGAAACAGCAATGAATGAAGAGTTAAAATGGATTGAAAATGCTATAAAAAGTCTTGCGAAGACCGCTGTAAAAGATGGATTTTACTGGAGAGCCTCTTATACCCCTGAGGACCAGTGTGGCGCAGCTCTTTTACAGAAGTGGATGGAGGACGCAGGCTTTCAGACCCGCTTTGACCAGGTCGGTAATCTATACGGCCGAATACAAGGAAAATCCGATACCGTCTTTCTGGCAGGTTCCCACCGAGATACGGTGGCTAACGGCGGTCACTATGATGGGGCTCTGGGTATCATCACTGCTATCGCCGCTGGCGGCGCACTATACCGCGCCTACGGAACACCGGAAATGACACTTGAGGTTGTTGCACTCTGTGAAGAAGAAGGCAGCAGATTTTTAAGCGGCTACGTAGGAAGCCGGGCAATTTCAGGTATGCTAAGTGACTCAGATTTGCAGGAGCAGGACGCCGATGGTATTTCCCTGCGCGATGCGCTGAGCGCTTGCGGTTATTACAACGGCGAACTCCCAATGCCCCGCAAAGATGTAAGCCAGTTTCTGGAACTGCATATTGAACAGGGCGGCATCTTAGAAAAAACGAAGCAGCAAATCGGCATCGTAACAACAATCGTCGGACTTTTAGTAGGAGATATTATATTTCATGGGTTGCAAAATCACGCGGGTACCACACCAATGAGTCTGCGCTGCGACCCAGTTCCTGCTGCCGCCTCATTCATCGAGATTTTGAACCATTGGGCTCTTTCCAAGGGCAGCGATTTGGTCTGCACCATTGGAAATATCACTGTCGAACCAGGAAAAAGCAATGTAATCGCGGGCAAGGTAACCTTAACCTTTGATATTCGTTCAGGCGATCAGCTTTTGCTGGATGAAGCAAAGGAAATGCTGCAATCGCTCTTAGAAAAGTTTCCTGCGTATAAGCCGGAGCTTGTCTACGCTTGCCAGGAACCACCTGCCCCGATGGATACAGAAGGAATTGACACTCTGGCAACACTCGCCGAAAAACAGAATGCTGCCTGGACGAAAATTGCCAGCGGTGCGGGACATGATTCACAGATTATCGCACCGAAGATAAAAACCAATATGATTTTTGTACCCAGCAAAGACGGAATCAGCCATTCGCCCGATGAATTTACATCCCTTAAGGATATCGCGCCGGGCTATGAACTGATGAAAGCCTATATGAAAGAGGTCGTTTGGCAGAGAAAGGAAAAATAAGATGAAGGCACAAAATAAATATGATATACTGGAAATAAAGGATATCGAGCAGAAAAGCAGCGTATTGACCGGAAAAGATATCCTTCCATGTCCTTATGATAAGAGAACCGTTACACCAAATAAGCTGATTGCGATTTGGTTCGCCATGGCAATCGAAGTAACCATTTTTATGTCAGCGGCACAGCTATACCAAATGATTCCTGCCTGGGAGGTTCTGCTTGCCTGTCTTGTAGGCCATTTACTGCTATTCATTATTTTATTCTTTACGCAGGATATCGGCATAAAATACGGGATTCCATTTGCTGTTTCGTTAAGACCGTCCTTTGGATATGCTGGCGCCATTATCATTCCTTATTTCAGAGCTGTTCCCGCCATGTTCTGGTTCGGTTTTCAGACATGGGTAGCCGCGTCTGCCATGAACGAAATCATTCATGTAGGATTCGGATATGATAACCTGACCCTGTGGATTATCATCGTAGGTCTAATACAGATTCTGCATACAACATTAGGCATCAAAGCAGTAACCAGATTGAGTCAAGTGGCCGTTCCAATGCTGATTGCCGTAGGCATTTACATTGCCTATGTCGCGTTTACCGATTTTGGTCTTTCTTTTGCAAAGATCTGGACCATGTCCGGTTCGACCGAAAAAGAATGCTCTTTCATGTTTGCGGCGCTGAGCTTTACAGGCGGCTGGACAACCATGAGTATTTCGATTATGGATATTACCCGTGACTGCACCATTTCGCCAGAGGAAGTATCTACACTCGGAAAAGTCACGCGAAAGTATCTGCCGTCACAGTTAATCGGCATCATTCCAGCAGTATTATTCTACACCTTCATTGGGATTGTCGGTGTTGTCACAACAGGCTACAGCGATCCGGCTAAAATCCTAGTGGCAATCAACGCTGGAAGAAGTGATCTGGCGCTGATCATCTGTCTGCTATTTATCCTTGTCTCGACTTGGTGTACCAATGATACTGCCAATCTGTTTCCAGCGGCGTACACCATTACCAACACCGCTCCCAAAAAGATTTCTTTCGCAATGGGTGTAGTGATTGCAGGTCTCATCGGTCTAGCAATGCGTCCGTGGTCTGCTGCGGAATCTATGACCAACGTTCTGGTCATCATAGGAAACCTTCTCGCGCCTGTTGCAGGCATCATGATCAGCGACTATTATTTTCTCAGAAAGAGAAAAATCAACGTGGAAGATTTATATGACTTGAACGGTCAATACAAATATTTCAAAAATATAAATCCGGCGGCAATCATCTCGCTTGTTGCAACAACAGTCATCTGTTGGAATTTGGGTGACGCGCAATTCTTTGCCAATCTGTTTCTCTCAGGAATTTTATATATTATTCTGATGAAGACATGGATTATCAAAAAATATCCACAAGCAGAAATAAACTAGAATCTTATGTGCAAAAACACGCTGCTGCAGTGCAATTAGGGAAATTAACAAGGAGGATTCATATGTTAAACTATCCAGGCATATGCAAACTGGGAATCGCCTCCATCAGTCAGATTCCTTTTCATATCTGTAAAAAACTGACCTTAATCTATATTGTGTCAGGGCGATTACAATTTTCAACTGTAGCAGGCAAGCAGACCTTGTATGAAGGACAGCTTGAAATTCTCAACGTGAAAGAACCTGTTATGATGGAGGCAGAAAACGATTCCTGCAGAGTTCTATATTTTTGCTTTGATGATAAGCTTCTGCAGTGCACCAATATGAATTTTGAATGGGTTACCTACAACTGCAACATCTGCAATTTCTTTGGCGCTGCCGCGAGAAAAGAGCATATAGACTCACTCGCCGCACTGCTGCTATATTTTGCCTTGGATGCGCACAAAGGTATTTCATCTGCTGATGCCCATGAAAAAGCGTTGAATCTGCTGCATTATATTATGGAGCATTTCGACGATGTAGGACATATCTTTTCTGAAAACCAGCAGGAAAATATCAGCAAAGAACGATTTCAGCGCATCAGCTCCTATATGATTGCCAACGTAACAAACAAAATTTCACTTAAAGATATCGCGCAAAGCGAATATCTGAGTATCCCTTATTTGTCCAGGGAGTTTACCGCAAAGCTGGAGAAAAACTTTCACACAATCGTTAACTATTACAGAACGATTAATGCTGTCATTCAGCTTCTAGATACAGATTATACGCTGACCTATATCGCCGAAACCAGTGGTTTTTCCTCTATAAGATACTATAATCAGGTATTTTCCAGTTTTCTCGGCTGTCCGCCATCAAAGTTTCGATCGGTGTATAAAGGCAAACCACAGGAGGTAACGGAGGAAAATTGGGATATCGAAGAGCTGCAGAAAATTGTATCTTCTCTTGGAAAACAGACTGGACAAACGAATATTAAAATCTCGCTTGCCCAGGATGGACAGCAAATCAAACGATTTACGTATCACGGCTACCACGAAGATGCCAAAACCTATACCTTCACCCTCGAAGGTGCATCTGGTTTGGAAAAAGGTGTCATTTTATACATTGATGACAGTCTGAACCAACATGTAGAAAGTATGGCTGCGGCAGCGCTTTTAAAACAGTCCCCTTATCTGCAGAAGCTGATTGGCACCAGACGCGAAGTTTGGCACCTAACCGCCGCAGAATCAGAAGTAAAAGCCGTTGTCTGCGGAAAATGGACCATCGAGCTGTATGTTATCCTGTAAAAACATCAACAAACCATCCCCGTGTGAAACACGGGGTTTTCGCTTATACAAAAAAGGGGCAGTCCATTGCAGACTGCCCTTTCTTAGTAACTATGTTTCGATTATTTTTCAACAATAACAGTAGTTCCCATACCGCCGCCGATACACAGAGTAGCAAGACCATATTTAGCGTCTTCTCTCTTCTGCATTTCGTAAATCAGGGAAATCAGGATTCTAGCGCCGGAAGCTCCGATTGGGTGACCTAAAGCGATTGCGCCGCCGTTTACGTTGGTCTTTTCAGGATCTAATCCTAAATCTTTTCTAACTGCTAAGGACTGAGTAGCAAAAGCTTCATTTGCTTCTACCAGGTCGATATCTTCAATCTTCAGACCAGCCTTTTCCAGAGCTTTCTTGGACGCAGGAACAGGACCAACACCCATGATAGATGGATCTACACCGCCGGAAGCATAGGATTTGATTGTGCACAGAGGCTTAATTCCTAATTCGTCAGCTTTTTCCTTGGACATAACAACAAGAGCAGCACCAGCATCGTTGATACCAGAAGCGTTAGCAGCAGTTACGATACCGTCCTTCTTGAAAGCCGGTTTCAGCTTTGCCATCTTTTCGATGGAAGCGCCGAACTTAGGATATTCGTCAGTATCGAATACGATTGGATCGCCTTTTCTCTGCGGAATTTCAACAGGAACGATTTCGTCCTTGAATTTGCCTTCTTTGATAGCAGCCTCTGCTCTCTGCTGAGAAATCACAGCAAACTCATCCAGTTCTTCTCTGGTGATGCCCCACTGCTCTGCAACGTTTTCAGCAGTGATACCCATGTGATATCCGTTGAAAGCATCCCACAGACCATCGTTAACCATCATGTCAACCATCTGTGTATTGTTCATTCTTGCGCCCCATCTAGCAGCCGGCATAGCATAAGCTGTAGCAGACATATTTTCTGCACCACCAGCAATTACGATATCAGCATCGCCTGCTTTGATAATCTGAGCAGCAAGTTCTACTGCACGCAGACCGGAACCGCAAACTTTATTGATTGTCATTGTAGGAACTTCATTAGGAAGACCTGCATCTAAAGCCATCTGACGGGACACGTTCTGACCTAAGCCGCCCTGTAATACACAGCCCATAATTACTTCATCAACCTGTTCAGGTTTGATTCCAGCTCTTTCTACTGCAGCTTTGATTGCGATTGCACCCAGCTGTCTGGTAGGAACGCCTTTCAGACTGCCGCCAAAACTTCCGATTGGAGTTCTAGCTGCACTAGCAATTACTACTTCTCTCATTGATATGTACCTCCTTAAAATAAACGCCATCTCTGGCTATCGTTAACATTTTAACGTTTGAACGTTAATGTTTTAACATTTGTTAAATTATTCACATTCTAATAGTACCATATCCGCCTACAAAAAGCAAGCTGTATATTTCTCTTCCATGTGGTCAGGCTTAAGCGCTTCCTTGGCATGGCGGAGGTTTTCAAGACCCATATCTTCCTCTCGATTCACATACACGACTTCCTCCGGCAGACTTTTACAAAATTCACTGCAGACAAGTTGATAGAGCCCTCGAAATTTGTCGTTTGCCTTTTCAAAATGTTCTACAGCGGTATTTTGAGAAAGCCTCTCTCCTATCGCGAATGCTTCTATTTTTCCATCGATGAAAACCGCAGTTCCATAAACGCTTTCATCTTCAGCAAACTTCAGCACCTCGCCGATTGCTTCTTCCTCCATATGAAGGCTCTCAAGCTCGTCTGCATCATAATCCCTGCCCGCTTTCACGCTGCGAACCAGTTCCATAATCTCGGCGGTCATAGTGCGGTCAATAGGCTTTGCCTCGTAGCTGTAGGTTTTCAAAAAATAATTGAGATGGTTCTTTTTCTTGTGCAGCGCCCGTCCACTGAGAGAAATCAGCTTGTCCTTCAAATAGACATATTCATCGGAATCTCTATCGTGTTCGAAGGATAATTCCTCCGGAAACGCCTCTTCCAGATACTGCCGCATATGCACAGGTACCAGCACAATCGAGAAAGGAATTTTTCGCTTCTCAAAACGGCTGCGTGCCTCCAGTACAGCCTCACGCAGCTTTTGGGGTTCATACACCCCGTTCTTTGTCATAGGCATGGAAATCACCGCACTAGGCTCTCCAATCATGCAGTCTGCGCCAGCCAGAAACAGGTAGTCTCCGATGACCTCCCAGCAAAGGCAGTGGGTATTTCTCCAAATGTAGTTAGCTAGGAAGGTATACCCTGCTCCACGATAGTCAAATCCATGAAAATACTCTTTTAAAATACGTATATCTTCTCCTGTCATATCTTCAAAACAATGTTTGAAAATGTTCATAAACTAAGGCTCCATTTCTTTATTTGCTCTAAACTCTCGTAGTCTGTAAAGTCCATCTGCAGCGGCGTGATAACCGCATAGTTTTCAGCCACGGCGGAAAGGTCGTTCTCCTCACCCGGCTTTACATAGTCACCCGGCTGTCCTGACAAGGTATATCTGCTGCCCTCCACCAGATGAAATTTATCGTCATAATATCTTGTGTTTCCAAGAGGAACGTATTTTATTCCCCGAATCTGTCCTTTCGGTAAATTTGGCACATTGATGCTCAGTACCACCGACTTATCCAGTTTGCCGTATACCAGGTCGATTGCCTCTTTCGCCAGGCAACAAGCTACATCAAAGTAAACCGCGTCATGGTCGTCTACCGAAACAGCCACCGCATGAACACCGCTGAGCGCCGCTTCTGCCGCCGCGCCAATAGTTCCCGAATACAGGGTGTCTCTGCCAAGATTGCTTCCCATGTTGATGCCGGAATAAACCATATCAATTGGTGCTCCCGCCTCTGCAAAAAACTGCAGCCCGATTTTGGTGCAGTCCGCCGGCGTTCCGCTGATCTTATAAGCAGCCTTTGCTCCAGGAAACTCCGTTTTTTCGATGATTACATCCTGCCCTAGGGTGATAGAGTGGCTCCTTGCACTGCGCTGACTTTCCGGTGCGCACACGTACACATCCGCTACTTCAGACAGCGCCTTCACCAGTGCCGCAAAACCTGCAGCCTCAATCCCGTCATCATTTACTACTAAAATATTCATGCCCAATCCATTACCTTTCCAATCGAATCGTAAATCACCAGATTTGCTCTCCCATCATAAGGAGTTTCTGATTTGTTAATCAACACCAAGTTCTTTCCCCGGAAATAGTTGATCAGTCCCGCCGCCGGATATACCACCAGAGACGTACCTCCGATAATCAGGGTATCCGCTTCGGAAATCGCCGCAACTGCACCGTTGATGCAGTCATCATCCAGCATTTCCTCGTAAAGGACGACGTCCGGTTTCATGATACCACCGCAGCTGCACCTGGGAATACCATCCTCACAGTTAACATCGTCCAGCATATAGTCCATATCGTGGAAAGCGCCGCACTTTTCGCAGTAGTTGCGAAGAACGCTGCCGTGAAGTTCGTAAACCTTCTTGCTGCCCGCTTTCTGGTGAAGCCCGTCGATGTTCTGAGTCACCACAGCCTTCAGCTTACCCATCTCCTCCAGCTTCGCCAAAGTCAGATGCGCCTGATTTGGCTGCGCCTTTGGATAAAGAAGATTTTCCCTATAATATGCAAAAAACTCCTTTGTATGATTTCTATAAAATGAATGCGACAGCATCGTTTCCGGAGAATACCCGTATTTCTGCTGCGCATGATAAAGCCCACTTTCGGAGCGAAAATCCGGAATATTACTTTCTGTGGACACCCCTGCTCCTCCAAAAAATACGATGTTCTCACTTTCGTCAATAACTTTCTTTAATCTTTCATCCATTATGGTTACCTCCAAAGCTTTCAAAGGCGAAATGCAGTCAGGTTTCAGCTGTGCTTAAACCACACTATTAAAAACGTGCTGGCATTACCTTAACTATATAATTATACCACAAACCCCACAGAAAAAACAGGTTAGATTCTGTACTATTTCTCGTATCCCGCTTCGATTTCCTTTACTCTTTGGTATACCATTTCCGTAGTCGGAACCGCAATGCCGTGCTTTCTCGCCTTTGCAATAAGCGCACCGTTAAAAAGTTCTACCTCAGAGTAACGCTTTGCCAGCCCGTCCTGCCGCATAGACGGCATGCCCTGCGGATTAAGTGAATCCAGCAGATTAATATATTCCTGTAAATCTGTCTCATTCAAATCCACGCCTTCTGCATTGGCAACAGGAATTACCTCGCTCATAGCTTCTACCGCCAGCTGATGACCACTGCCGCCGGTCTGCAGCGTGCCAAAAGTGCCTTCCAGAATCATCGCTGTCGGATTGCAGCCTATATTGAGCATCCACTTGCTCCAAATCCTGCGCAAAATATCATCTTCCTTCGTATAAGGAAACTGCACCCCGTCAAACAGCTGACAAATCCGCTGCAAGTGCTGCCGCTGCTTTTGACATGCAGCGCCTTCCCCTTTCGGTACACCAATCCTAAGCTCACCCATGTGACTGTAAATCAGATGGTTGCCTTCCCTGGTTGCGTCCATACCCTGTGCCACCGTGTACACGATGTGTTCCTCGCCAAAAGCTTCGCTCAATACCTCTTCACTGGAAATACCATTGAGAAGAGAAATAATCGTTGTATCCTCACCAACAGAGTCCTTTGCAAGTTCTACCGCCTCAGAAAGCGCTGTACCCTTTACCGCAAAAACCAGCAGATCCGCCACCTCCTGTTTTCCAGCCTCTATCATAGAAAAACTGCAGGGCTTTTCGTTGCAGTACGCACCCTCTTTTTCAAAGCGCTCCGTACGCCTTTTATCTCCCACAAAGGCCACCGCCCCTGCGCCCATCTTCCCTGCCAGAAAATCACCAAACATAATGCCCAGCGCTCCCATGCCGATAAACTGTATCTTTTCAATCCGTTTCATGCTGTCTCGTCCTTTCGAGTTTCTTTTCCATCATATACTATATCGTTTTTTGCCGGGCGTGGCAAGATGGAGACGCGATACATCGAAAAAATCCCCAAGCCTTAGGCCTGGGGATTTTCAATTCTATAAACTCAGCTTTTTCATTTACACTGACTCCGATCCTTCTTTTTCGAGGTCTTCAAGCTTAGTGCTCTTGCCAATCAGTCTTACAATAACTGCCAAAGCTACAATGCCCAGTGGAAGAATAATCAGCGGAGATAGTCCTGCTGCCGCAAGAATAAATCCGAGAATTGCCACAACTGCTACTGTCATTGCATACGGAATCTGTGTTTTTACGTGATCCATCAGATCTGCTGCAGAGCCCATGGAACTCATGATTGTCGTATCAGAAATCGGCGAGCAGTGGTCGCCGAAGACAGCGCCGCAAGTTACTGCTGCGATAGTCACGATAGCAAGGGATCCGACTTCTCCGCCGGACATTCCAACAGCAATCGGAAAAGCAATCGGAATCATGATTCCGCTGGTTCCATAAGAGGTTCCTGTGGAGAATGCCATCACGCAAGCGATTACAAACAGAAGTGCCGGAAGCAGAAGTGCCGGAATTGCAGTTCCTACCAGTCCGGAAATGTATGCGCCTGTTCCCAGCTCACTCATGACGCTGCCTGTAGACCAAGCCAGCATGAGAATTGTGATGGTGAACAGTAGCTCTTTGCAGCCGCCAAGCCAAACATCGATGGCTTCTCTTAAAGTCATGATTTTCTGCGCTACTGCCATAATAATGCACAAAATGGATGTAAAGATAACCGAATACAGAATACTGGAAGCTGCATCGGTATTACCAAATGCAGTTGCAATGCCTTCCAAGGTGAAGCCCGCATCCATACCGCCGCCTGTGTACCACAGTGCCGCAACAGTCACAAAGATGAATACCAAAATTGGAATTGCCGCATTGTAAATGCGAAGCGGTGCGCCTTCTGCTACATTCATAGCATCCAGTTCCTTACTCATCATCGGTTTTGCGTTATCTGCGTAAAGCTTTCCAGTCAGTCTTGCACGCTTTTCTGCCTTGTACATCGGACCGTAGTCTCTCTGCATGAGCACTACAATAATAACCATTGCGATTGCAAAAATGTTGTAAAATCTGTACGGAATGGTCTGCAGAAAAATTCCGTATACGTTGGCGGCCTCCATGCTGATGGAGGTAAATGCCAGTGTAATCATACCAATTTCGTGGGCAACCCATGAAGAAATTGGTGCCATATCGGTTACAGGACCTGCCGTAGAGTCGATGACATACGACAGCTTTTCTCTGGAAACCTTTGCCTCGTCAGCAACAGGACGCATGGTCGGACCTACAATCAGGGAGTTTGCAATATCTTCAAAGAAAATAATCAATCCCAAAATCCAAGTCATGATCAACACATTTTTGGTACCCTGTGCTTTTTTCGCCATGGCAACAGCCATAGCCTGCATTCCTCCCATTCTGCTCATAACGGCAATCATCCCGCCTACAGCCAGAATAAACAACATCAAAGACGCATTCCAAGAATCCGCTACAGTACCTACAAAGTATGTGTCACAGGTGCGCAGAAAGCCCTCAAAAATATTTCCTCCATTGATGATAGTTGCACCTGCAAATACTGCTGCTGCCAGCGACAACACAACCTGTTTGGTGATAAACGATAAAACAATTGCAATAAACGGCGTAATAAGAGAAAGCGCGCCAAAATACTGCGTTTCCTCTCCGTCTTCCCCAAAGGCAAACTGGGTCAATACCAGCATGCCGATGAGGAAAGCTGCCGCAAGAAACCATCTCCGATTAGAGATACTTTTTCCTTTCATTGCCTTTCCTCCTTTTTATTATTTTGTCTTCAGTATGCCACGCTGTATCAGCTCTTTGGAGTAATACATTGCATCATAAACCATGTGTTTTACGCGCAGAATCTGCGTTTCCCACAGGTAATATTCGTGAGAACCTTCCTCTGCCCTTTTGTATTTTGCAAGAGCGTGCGCCAAGGCCGGTATTGGATTTTCTGTCTGCAGCGCGCAGCAGGAGTCCTGTCCGTAGCGGCCCGAGTAGCAGCGCAGCATTGCAGTCTGTCTCTCGCAAAGCAGCGCCAGACGGTCGTATTCCTCTGCGAATCCCTCCTGATTGCGTAAATCCCAGAGGGCTTCCAGCGCCTTTGCATATTCCTCAACAGTTTCACCCAGTTCAGAGATTAAATCCGCACCACGGCCGCTAAGCACCTTAATCTGGCTCCACTGCTCTCTGGTGTCATCTGCTAACGCCTTTAAATCGTAAAGAACACGGTCTGCATTGACCATGCCTTCGATGATATACGCAAAATATTTTCCGTGTCCCAAAAGCAGGTCTCTGTCCAATTTGTCAATGGTGTCAGAGTCGCTGTGCAGCCATGGACTGTAAAATGCGTAGTTCAGTTCTACCAGCTTTTCTTCTGTGTACTCTGTTGCAAAGGAGCAGTACGGAACGCCTACACCGAAGAAAGAGGAGTCACCGCCGCCTTTGTACGCCCGATGCCACTCTCCTTCCTGACCCCAGATTTCCTTGATTGCGCCGGTCAGATAGTCTTTCAGTTCGGGCTGTCCTTCCACGCCTGGAATGGTAGTTCCCTTAATTGCCAGATTGTCGATGTTGATATACGCCAGACAGTTTTCGTTCATATCCTTCCAGTAATTGTCTGCATACCAGGCGGAACCGCCGCCCTCTGCGATTTCGTGGCCGTCCCAGAATACAAATACTACGTCGCGGTTCAGTTCATCTTTATGTTTCTGAAAAAGCCTTGCGAGTTCTAAATTCAGCGCATTGCCGGACGCATTGCAGATTGCCGATTTTCCCCATGCGTCCACATGGCTTCCCACAAGTACGTACTGGCCGCTACTCTTTCCGCCGTAAACTCTGCCAATTGGCTGGTCTGCAGTAATCCACTCTCTGGTCGCTTCCGCCGTCAGATGGACGCTGACTTCGCCCTTTTCACAAAGTCCTGCAAGATATTCACCGTCGGCTCTGGAAATGCTGATTACAGTCAAATCCACAATATCCTTTTCTGTGTCCGGTGTCGGATTTCCCCACTGGGCCTTAACTGCACCCATCTGAATCAGGCCGTCTTCTGCCTTACCCCAGTTCATGATAATCAGAGCTTTTGCACCCATTTCCCAGGCAATCCTTGCCTTTTCAGGTCTGCCCGGACTCCAGTTCATGTCGGTCAGAACGATTTTGCCAGTCACGTCCTTTCCTTCATAGTCCTCGTAGGCACCGCTTCCCAAATAAACAAGTTCCCCGCTGAGCCCTTCTGCTGAAGTGGATTTAATATGACATACAGGTCTTGCCGGAATTTCCTTTTTCTCCGGCGCAAGAAGTGTCAATGTTGCTTCTTTCGGATAGCTCTGGTACATTGGGAAGTGGTCGATGTGCGCTTCCACACCGTACTCCTTTAATTTTCCGCAGATGAATTCCGTCGCTTTACGCATTTGCGGCGAACCGGAAAGTCTCTCTCCGACTTCATCCACCAGATAAGTCATATTTTCATACATTCTGTCCAGTGACAGTTCTTCTGCCAGCTTTTCATAAATACTCATATTACTTCTCCTTACCCTCTCTTTAAGAATGCAGTACAACAGTGAATTGCACCGAATCCTTTCATAACTTCATCAAACTCAACCGGAATAACTTCGATTCCATTTTTCTCAAGAAGCTCTTGGCTTCTAGGATTTCCCGCCGGCATTACAATCTGTCCTGGTTTCAGGGCTACAAAGTTAATTGCAAAGCTTTCCTTTGCTTCAGTCTGGGACGGGCACTCCAGCAGCTTTATGCCTTTTTTCTTCAAAGCATCGCACACATCGTAAGGCACCTGTGACGCATGAATCATTGCAACATCGTGGCTTGCAAAGTTGAGATTTCCATCGATATGGGCGTGACCGTAAGGTACCTGCATGTGCAGAATTTCTGTTACACCCATGCGCTTTAGTTCGTATTCCACCATTTCATAGCCGCTTCTGTTGGTCCTGACGCCGCTTGCCAAAATTGCAGTGTGGCGATCAACCCACATCACCATCGCTCCCTCAAAGGTTGCGTCGCCGCAAATGGTTCTGATGATTGGAACTCCAAGGTCTGCAAGAGTCTTTGCAGCATATCTTTCCTCGCCGCGTCTTGCTTCCATAGCAGGTCTTGTTACGATAGCCCCTTCCGGTGTCATCAGTACCAGGTCTCTGCAAAACAGCGCGTTAGGTTTATCCTCTCTCTGCTCTTCGATGTAGTGAACGTTGACGCCGTGAGCTCTGTAAATTTCTGCAAGACCGTCATGCTGGGCACGAAATTTTTCCGGATCGATTGCCGCTTTAAAGCGAGCTTCCTGCCAATCAAAGTTTTCAATTTCCCGCCCCGGACGACGCATCAAAACCGCCTTCAGCTGGTCAACCTCAGAGCATACACCCCAGTCACCCCACAAGTCCTTCATATCATCAATGAAAGTAGATTCCTTCGGGAACCATCTTTCCCCTGCAATTGCGTCGATATCACGTTTCTTATCTGTCATGCTAAATACCTCTCCTTATCCTCTCTTCAAAAATGCGGTTATGCAGTGCAGCGCACCTCTGCCCTTCATAATCTCTGAAATATCTACAGTAATTACCTTGATTCCGTTGTCTTCAAGCAGCGACTGACATCTCGGATTTCCCTCCGGCATTACAATCAGTCCCGGCTCCAATGCTACAAAGTTGCAGCCAAAGCTTTCGCGCACCTCTGTTGTAGATGGTGCTTCCAAAATCTTGTATCCTTTCTTTTTCAAAACGTCCAGCACGTCATAAGGTACCTGTGACGCATGAACCATCACAACATCGTTGCTGGCAGCGTTCATCAGACCATCGATATGAATATTGCTGTAAGGCTGCTGCATGTGAATGATTTCTGTTACACCCATTCTTCTCAGTTCTGTTTCCACCTGGTCGTATCCGCTTCTGTTGCAGCGGCTTCCCGTGGAAATAACCACAGTTTTTCTGTCCACCCACATTGCATTTGCACCTTCAAACATGCCGTCTCCGTTGATAGTTCTTACAATAGGCACACCGATATCCGCAAGGGCTTTTGCTATATAGCGTTCTTCTCCGCGTCTTGCTGCCATACCAGGTCTTGTGATAATCGCACCTTCCGGTGTCATAAACATCAAATCCCTGCAAAAAATTGCATTCGGTCGGTCCTCTCTCTGTTCCTCTACGTAGTAAACCTTGACACCATGCTCCCGATAAATATCCGCAACTTGGTCATGCTGTTTTCTCATTAATTCGATATCAACCGGTTCATCAGAAAATCTGTACTCTGCTGCATCAAAGTTTTCTACTTCTTTGCCGGGTCTGCGAAGAAGCACCGCACGCAGCTTTTCAACCTCAGACGCAACGCCCCAGTCTCCCCAGTAAAGATTCATATCCTCCTCAAAGGTTGTCTCTTTCGGAAACCATCGTTCCCCCGGAATTGCGTCAATATCAAATTTCTTAAGTTCCTGACTCATGTCAACCTCCTCATTTATTCTTACTTCTTTCTCGTTGCACAACTTGTATTTATAAACCGCAATTATTATGCCAATTTATAAAAAAATAAAAACCGCTGAAATTAGCGGTTTCCATCGTTCTATGGCTTTAGCCTATCGCAAGTAGTAAAAAAAACTTTACTATTTTGTAAAGTTTTTCGTACCATCAGCGATTGATGTCATATTTATTCATTTTATAGTTCAGCGCCTGCTTGGATATTTTCAGCTTTTTTGCGGCATCACTCATAGTACCGGTCTGAGCCAGCGCTTTCTCAATGAGACTGACCTCAAAATCAGCCAAGGCTTTGTCGATGGAAAAATCCGGATTGTTCAGGTCGACAGCAGGTTTGCCCGATGTCATATAGTCCGGCTCTCTTCTCGCCGCAGTAAACATATATTCCGGCAAGTCTTTCAGCTGAATAAATGCAGCGTTGGTCACGTTAAACGCCCCTTCGATGATATTTTTCAGTTCGCGCACGTTGCCCGGCCAAGGATATCTTCTAAAAAGTTGTTCCACTTCTTCATCAATACCCAAAATCTTCCTGTGCATTTTCTCATTATATATAGAGATAAAATGGCTGACTAGAAAAAACAGGTCATTCAGCCGCTCACGCAGCGGCGGCAGTGAAAGCTGCACCACACTGAGTCTGTAAAACAAATCCTCTCTCAGCTTTCCGGTTCTGATGCACTCCATAGGCTGCTGATTGATTGCGGAAATAATCTTTACATCGATGGGAATCGGAGAAAGCCCTCCGACTCTGGTAATCTGCTTTTCTTCGATGGCTTTGAGAAGCTTTGCCTGCACGCTGCACTCCATAGAATTAATTTCATCCAGAAACAAAGTGCCTCCCGCTGCCATTTCAAAGAGTCCGGGTCTGTTCTCAGCGCCAGTATAGCTGCCCTTTACAGTTCCAAACAGGATGCTTTCCAGCAGGTTTTCCGGGATAGACGCACAGTTTTGTGATACAAACCGGCGGTTTTTTCGCTTGCTGCTAGTATGAATAGACTGCGCCACCAGTTCCTTTCCTGTGCCGGTTTCGCCGTAGATGAGCACAGATGAGTCGGTGTCGGCAATCATGCCGATTCGCTCTTTGATAATCTCCATCTGCATGGACGAAGTGACGATATCGTCGATGGTATACATGGTCTTCACATCGTCGGCTTCTTTTATCTGTAACACGATGTCCTGCCGCTCGATATCAGAATCAATGTATCGTGACACATCCACCACCCCTACGATGGTATCTCCTTCTTTGATAGGCAAGGTAGTATTAACCGCCCGAAGGTTCTGTCCATCATAGGTGCTCAAAACCTGATACTCATTGAAAATCGGTTTACCCGTGCGAAGAACGCGGATAATGCTGCTGTTCTCCTCCGTCAGACTGGGATAAATGTCCAAAAGATAACGCCCGATTAAATTCTGCTCCTTCAGAAGATTGACGTCAGGTCGATATGTAATAAAATATTCAACCTTTGCGTCTGTATTGACAATCATCATTCCGTCAATGAAGTTGTACAGATTCAAAATCTGCTCTGCATATCTTCTCAGCATGTTATCCATCTCCCTCTGCAGTCTTTTTATTTTTGATTATACAGCGGTGTAAAGCAAATCGTCAATATGTAAATCGATGCTATGATAGATACAGGCGGCACCTCCGCTCCGTGTCTGCTCGTCCACGGTCGTCTTCGGTCGCGGTGCATAAATTTCAAAAAACTCCCTAAAATATGCACACTGGCATACGTAAATTTTCAAAAATCAATTAAAATATGCACGTCCGCGGCCAATTTACCGTTAAAAATCGCATGGCACACTATAAGATATACGTATTTACGCTAATTTCTTCAAATATATGCACAGATTCTCCTCTAAACGTGCATATATTGAGAAAAACGTCGAATTATATGCACAACCCGGTTTTGTTAGCTGCGTGCGGCGCGTTGGCCAAACAAAAACCAAGGAATGCTAACTCGCAAACCTTGGTTCTTAATAATTTGGTGATTTGTGGCAGGCTCGAACTGCCGACCTCTTGGTTGTCACCCAAGTGCTCTCCCAGCTGAGCTAACAAATCACAGCTAAATTGCTTTCTCAGTATAACATACGCCAGTGCAGTTAGGCAACTCTAATCTGCCGCTGCACTGGCTTCCCGTATCCGGTTATTTACAGAACTTGCGCCTGTTCCTCTCCTGCAAGCACCCGATGAATGCCCTTTGCCAGCGCTTCCATCTCGTAGGTTCCTGCGCTGACAGAAACCGGCGCGATAAAACTGACTCTTTTTTCCATTTCCGCAGTCAAATAGGAAGAATATGCCATGCCGCCTGTCAAGATAATTTTATCCACCTTGCCGCACACTACAGGCGCTAAACTTGCAATATCTTTGGAAAGCTGCATAATCATAGCGTCATATACAAGCTTCGCCTCTTCGTTTCCTTCTTCAAAGGCCATGCGCTCTACATCTCTGGCGTCGTTGACTCCAAGGTAAGCGGTAAGCCCTCCCTGACCCTTCAGCTTTTTCTGCACTTCTTTTTCGGAAAGTCCGCTCCTGAAGCAGAACTTTACAAGTTCTCTGCAAGGCACACCGCCAGAACGTTCCGGCGAAAAGCCTCCTTCATCATCTCCGACAAAATCCAACACTTTTCCACCTTTAATTAGATTGCTGGTAACACCTCCGCCCAAATGACAAACGATATAAGTAGTGTCTTCTAATTTCATGCCGTCTTTCTTCGCCTGCTCGATACTAACAGCGCGGCTGTTGAGCACATGAGTAAAAAAGGGTTTCTTGATTTCCGGCACACCGGTATAGGTAAAAATCGGATCCGGCACGCCGCAGCCGCAAACTGCGTCATAAGCATAGCCGCAAATACCGGTTCCCGCCTCCTCTGCGATTTCATAGGCAATAATCGGCGAAAGATTAGCAGGGTGCGGAATCTGGGAAGTTCTGCACGCATTTACAAAGGTCTCGTCGATGAGATACGCCCCGCTTTCCAGCTGTCCGATAGCGCCGGCTCTTGCTGCAATTCCAGCCAGATCAGACGGCTTCAGCGACTGACTTTCCAAATATTTCATCACGGCAACTTTTCTGAAAGGCAGCTGCTCATTGATATCCACAAACTTTTTCAACTCTTCCGCCGGATGGTCGATGTTCATGGAGTGTACTTCCTTTTCGCCGTCAAAGACAGCAACCTTCGTAGAAGTAGAACCCGGGTTGATTACCAGAATATATTCAGCCATTTATTTGTCTCCTTTCGCACACGCCGCAGCCAGAAGCAGCGACTGTCTCTTTTCCTTCTCTGTAGCGCCTCTTGAAGTCAGAGCGATGGGCACCTTTGCTCCGACAATCAGCCCCGCCATATCAGCACCTGCCGAGAAGAGAAGCGCCTTTCCGAGAATATTGCCGCACGGCATATCAGGCACGACCAGCACATCAGCGTCGCCTACCAGTTCACTGTCAAACCCCTTCTTGTGTGCCGACTGCCTGCTCATCAAAATATCATAAGAAAGAGGCCCCTCCACAATACATCCTGTGATTTCTCCATTTTTATACATTTCGGTCAAAGCGGCCGCATCCACAGTCTCCGGCTGCTTGGGATTGACCTTCTCTATCGCTGCCAAAAGTCCGACCTTTGGCGTATCATATCCCATATTGCAAAGATTTTCAACAGCATTTTCGATAATTTCCTTCTTCTGTTCCAGGGTCGGATAAAGAACCATGCCGCTGTCGGTCAGTACAATCAGCTTGTGGTAATTTGGAATTTTCAAAAATGCCAGATGGCTCATCAGCTTTCCTGTACGCAGACCATTCTCCTCTTTTACAACGGCCTTCAAAAGAATCCCCGTATCAATTTTGCCCTTTAGAATGAAGTCCGCCTTTCCATCTCTGACGCACTGGCAAGTCTTCTGCGCAGCTTCCTCCAAAGTCTTAGCATCGATGATTTCACAATCGTCAAGGTCACCGTCAAAAGCTTTGATTTCTTCACGAATCAGAGCCTCATCACCAATTAAAATGGCATCAACTAAACCTTCCTTTCTGCACTGTCTCACCGCAGTTAAAGCAGATTTGTCCTGCGCTGCCGCCACTGCAACGGTCTTCTTTCCCGCTGCGTGAAAGCTCTTTTCTAATTCCTCAAAATCTTTAAATGCCATAGTCTTTTCCTCCTGCCGTACGGATTGCATATTGCATGTAATTTATCTTATGTTAAGCATATCACATTTACTGTACCTGGTCAAATTATTTTTTTGACCTCCTAACTTTTTGTTTGGCATCTTGCGAAAACGCAAAAAAATTGGTATAATAAAGTATATTTTTGAACAAAGCTTAAAGGAGAGTGTTGCTGTATGGTTAATAATTTCGACCAGCTGAAACAGATTGCAGATTTAGTTGCCGCTCAGTTCGGCTCTGCTGCAGAAGTAGTTATACACGACTTTACCGGAGAGCTGGATCATACCATCGTCTATATAGTCAACGGCCACGTGACCGGCAGAACCATCGGCGATGCACCGACACAGTCTTTCCTAAAATACATGAACGTTAATCATCCCAGAAAATCCATTGAAAAGGTTCGTCACATTTCCCACCTTCCAAACGGGCGGATTATTCGTTCTTCAACCGCCAACTTTTTTGATGAAGACGGCACACTGAACAGTTCTCTGTGTATCAACCAGGATATTACCGATTTGGTTGCACTGGAAAATGCCGTAAAAGGTCTTTCTGAATCAGGCCAGTTCGAAACCAGCGTATTGTCTACCAACGGTAATGAATTCGACCTGCAGCCGTCATCCATTCACGGCATGATGGACAATATCATCACAGAAGCGCTGGCATTTATCGGCACGCCGCCGGACAAAATGAATAAAGACGCAAAGATTAAACTGCTTCAATTCCTCGACGAGCGCGGCGTCTTTATGATTCAAAAATCCGGTCAAAAAGTCTGCGAACTTCTTGGGATTTCAAAATTCACCCTTTACAATTATCTTGAGGAAGCTCGCGGAAAAGAAAAATAAGGCTTTCTTTTCTTTGGCGAATTTGTTATAATAGCCTTTGGATACGGACAGCAGCAGATTGCTTGTCTGTTTACCACCTTTGTGTGAACTAAAATATCTAAAGATTTGAGGTGAAAAGATGCGTAACATTTCTTGCTAGTTTAATCATGCATGAAGAAGTTTATTTTAAGACGGTAGTCACCTGCCGCTTTATTTCTCATGCAGTCTGCGAGAAAGTTACCCATCTTTGAGAATAAATATATGCTGCCTTTATAAAGAACTACCGGTGCTGCCTTTGCGCCGCGTTCCTTAGCTTTGCAATATTTATAAGCTGTGAGATACTTTCTTGCAGCTTATTTTATTGTATGAATACCAGGAGGTGCATATTTATGTCTTTAATAAGTATAAACAATTTAACTTTCGCCTACGATGGCAGTTACGATACGATTTTTAAAAATGTCAGCTTTCAAATGGATACGAACTGGAAACTGGGATTTACCGGTCGAAATGGCAGGGGAAAGACCACGTTCCTAAATCTGCTTCTGGGAAAATATTCTTATGAGGGTCAAATTTCTTCCAAAGTAACTTTCAGCTATTTTCCCTTTACGCCTCAGACTGCCGATGACACAAACCGCCTGACGCTGGACATCGTCGATCAGATTGTGCCAAATTATGAATACTGGCAGCTTTCCCGCGAGCTCAACTATCTGAAAACTTCCGACGATATTCTATATCGCCCGTATACTTCTCTGTCCGGCGGCGAAAAAGCCAAAGTGCAGCTAGCTGCTTTGTTTCTAAGGGAGGACGGCTTTCTTCTCATCGACGAACCGACCAACCACCTGGACATGCATGGCAGAGAAATCCTTGCCAAATATCTGCAGAAAAAGCGGGGCTTCATTCTGGTTTCCCATGACCGTCTTTTTTTAGACGCCTGCGTGGACCACATTCTGTCCATCAACAAAACAAATATCGAAATTCAAAAAGGAAATTTCTCCTCATGGCTCTACAATAAGGAGCTGCAGGACAGCTACGAAATGGCTGAAAACGAAAAGCTAACCAGACAGATAAAATCTATGGAAGCCGCCGCACGCCGCACTGCTGCCTGGTCTGATACTATTGAAAAGCGAAAAACCGGCGGTACCGGCGGTCAGGCAGGTGTCAAACCTGACAAAGGTCACATCGGCGCCCAGTCCGCTAAAATGATGAAACGTTCCAAGGCGGCAGCGATAAGAAAGGAAGCAGCTATCAATTCAAAATCTTCTCTTTTGAAAAATATTGAGCGCGCAGACGACCTGAAAATCCATCCTCTAACCTATCACACGGATGTACTGGTTACCTTAGATCACGTAAGCGGGTTTTACCTGGACTCTGCGGATTCAACAGCGTTCCCAGTTTTTAACAAGAAATCTTTTACTGTCAAACGCGGCGACAGAATTGCACTGCAGGGACCTAACGGCTGTGGCAAGTCCAGCATTTTGAAGCTGATTTTGCAAGCTGCAGAAAGCACCTTTGCTGCTGTAACAGACGAAGCGCCTGTCAGTCTCCCCGAATTCACCGGGAATCTGCACGTCGGCAGCAGACTTGTCATTTCCTATGTACCGCAGACCACAGCAGGTCTTTGCGGTACGCTGGATACTTATGCCTCACGCCGCAGCATTGATATTACTCTGCTGAAAACTATTCTGCGAAAACTCGACTTCAGCAGACTTCAATTTGAGAAAAATATAGAGGACTACAGTGAAGGCCAGAAGAAAAAAGTCCTTCTCGCCGCAAGTCTCTGCGAAAACGCTCATCTGTACATCTGGGACGAACCGCTCAACTACATCGACGTTTTATCCCGCATGCAGATAGAAAATCTGCTTCTGCAATTTCAGCCGACAATGATTTTTGTCGAGCATGATAAAGCGTTCTGCGATAATGTGGCGACGGAAACAGTGCTTCTGTAATTTTCTTTTCCGGCATTACTACTTTGAGAGTTCCGCATTTTAACTAACCCCAGTTAAAATGCGGAACTATTCAAAATAATGATCCAGCATTTTGTTGATGCTGAAGGTGTCAATACTGCCGTCCACATCATCAAAGGTATAGAAAATATCCCGCCACGGTAAATATCCATGTGCCTGGTATTGCTGCATCTTCCAAATAAAGCTTCGAATATAGCGCTCATTCTCTATCATGGTACAGTGTTCTAAAAACTTGAACCGGTTCTCACTGCGCACCAGAACTTTGAAATCCGGTACAACAGTTTTATCGCCCAGCAGCAGCCTTTCTTCATAGTGATATGGGATTCCTCGCTCATATAAAATGTCCGCAATAAGAGCTTCTGACTTTGAACGTACAAATTCTCCTTTTTGCGTTTTATGAGTCAAATGCTCCGGATGAAAATTAGATTTGTTGTAATCAGCAAATTCCCACTGCTTCGGATTCAGTATCCCCTCTGCCCAGTACGTATCATACCTCTGATACGCCTTCGGCAGTGACTGCATGACCTCATGAGGCTCGGTCGGACGATATTGATCCAAATACTGCTCCATCAAGCCCTGATTATACTCTATATTCCGAATTGTAACTTCCAAAAATCGTCTTTCCTGCAATTTCTGCACTTCTTCTTTTGCACCGTTTCCTAAATACTGTTTCTGTCCATCTTTGAGCCGCATGTAATACGGTCTGCCATTAGAGGCGCAGAGTTTCAAATAGCCCTGCGGTAATTGCTCCAGTCTTTCCTGATAACGCCGTTTTGTCGTTAACAATCTCTTTAGTTCATACGCTACATGAGTTTTACTGTTATACAAAAAATCCCCTCCTTTGTTTTACAACATGTCTACATTTTATATCACTTGTGCGCAATATTCAAATATCTCTTTGCATAAATGTATATTTCTTCCTAATCAGATGAGGTCTTGCAAAGTAACTGGTGCCGAAACAAAGCAAAGCACGCAAGTATGTATACACTCCATCGCGTACTAAAAAAGCAAAAAAGTAAAAAGCCCAGGCGCATCTATAACAATGGCATTAAGTTAAGAAAATCTCACATCACAGAAAATGTGGTGTGGGATTTTTTTGAGAATAAGTATTGTGAGAAAATGATTCTTTCGTTATTGACAATGGAGGGAGCATCTTTATCAAATGAACTTTTACGGCAGTTTGGCTATG